>JAJXSV010000267.1 GCA_021784375.1 Actinomycetes bacterium
GAACAGCACATCGGGGTCGATCGCTGCAGCACGCGCGACCGCCCAGGCCGACTTCTCGCGGGCGACCTTCTCCGCCCACTCCGCGGGTACGCGATACCCCTGCAAGGCATTGGTGAGTGCCTCCAGGGCGAGCCGGGCGTCAGCGACCACCGTGAGCGCACCTTGCTTGATGCCATCCGCCTCGGTGACGTTGATGGAGACGAAGCGCACCTCGGGATGCTGGAAGATGGATTGTGACGCAGTCGCGAAATCGGTGAGGCGGGTGCCGATGTGGAGGATGAGATCCGCTTGGGCGGCGAGGTGGTTGGTGCCGGGCGAGCCCTCGGGACCGATCCCGTCGACCGCCCAATCCGCATGCTGCTGCACGGCGCCTTTGCCGCCGAAGGTCTCAGCAATGGGGATACCGGTTGCCTCGCCCAAGGCCTCGAGCGCGGCGGTGGCATCGGAGTAGATGACGCCACCCCCGGCGATGACCAGTGGCCGCTGTGCCGTGCGCATGGCGGCTGCGATGGCTCCGATGTCAGTGGGGTCGGGAAGCGGACGCCGGATCTTCCAGGTGCGCTGGGCGAAGAAGGCCTGGGGGAAATCGAAGGCATGCGATTGCACATCCTGCGGCAGGGAGATCACCACCGCACCGGTGTCGGCGGGATGGGCCAGCACGCGGAAGGCGTTGGGCAGTGCCGTCAGCAACTGCTCGGGGCGGGTGATGCGATCGAAGTACTTGGAGACCGGACGGAAGGCGTCGTTCACGCTCACGTCGCCGGCCATCGGATGCTCCAGTTGCTGCAGTACCGGCCCCTGACGACGGGTGGCGTACGTATCGCCGGGCAGTAGCAGCAGGGGTAGGCGGTTCACCGTGGCCAGGGCTGCCGCCGTCACCAGGTTCATGGCGCCGGGGCCGATGGAGGCGGTGATGGCCAGCGTCTGGTGGCGTCGCTTGGCCTTGGCGAAGGCAGACCCGATGTGGGCCAGCTCCTGCTCATTGCGACCCTGGACGAAGGGCAGGTCATCGGCGAACTGGTCGAGTGCCTGACCAAGACCGGCGACATTGCCGTGACCGAAGATGCCGAGCGCGGCAGGCACGAAACGCACGCGGACGCCGTCAGCCTCGGAGTACTGCGCGGCGATGTACTTGACCACGGCCTGCGCCACGGTGAGGCGGACGGTCTGGCCGTCGTTGGGAGATGTCATGCGCTGCTGCTCTCTACCAGGGACGACCGTGCAGGATGACCGTCTTCACTTCGGTCATCTCCTCGACGGCGGAACGGACGCCTTCCTTGCCCACCCCACTTGACTTGAATCCGCCGTAGGGCATGAGGTCGGCGCGCCAGAGCGGAGTCCAATTGATGTGAACGACGCCGGCCTCGACCTCTCGGGCGGCGCGTATGGCCTTGTCGATGTCCTTGGTGAAGACACCCGCTCCCAGCCCGTAGCTGGAGCCATTGGCGAACCGCAGCGCGTCGTCCCAGTTGTCTGCGGTGCTCACCGAGATGGCAGGGCCGAAGAGCTCTTCCTGCGCGAAAGGCGCGTACGGATCGACACCGGCGACGATGGCGGGCTCGATCAGGGTGTGGCTGCGAGCACCGCCAGTGATGAGGCGCGCACCCTGCATCACCGCTTGCTGGATGGAGGCCTCGACGCGCCTGGCTTCGCGCTCATTGATGAGGGTGCCGACCTTGGTATCCGCCGCGGCGGGATCGCCGACTCGAATGGCGCGGACCAGCGGGGTGAGTGCATCGAGGAAGTCCTGCTCGATGTCCTTGTGCACGATGACGCGTTGCACGGAGATGCACACCTGTCCGGCGTTGATGTAGCCACCCAGTGCGATGGCGTTGGCGGCATAAGCAAGATCGCAGTCCGGGAGAACCACGACCGGGCAGGAGGAACCGAGTTCCAGTGACAGGCGCTTGACGCCCGCAACCCCGGCGATGTGGGTGCCGGTGGCGGTGGAACCGGTGAAGGAGATCTTGCGCACGTGTGGATCGCTCACCAGTGCGTCACCGAGGTCGCCGCCCGCACCGGTGAGCAGGTTGAGCACGCCCGCAGGGAGCCCTGCGTCAAGGAAGCATTGCGCGAGTGCGATGGCGGTGAGTGGTGTGGCGCGCGCGGGCTTGAGCACCACGGCATTGCCGGCGGCGAGCGCGGGTGCCAGCTTGTGCATCACCAGCAGCGCCGGGTAGTTGAAGGGGCTGATGGCCACGACGACGCCGCAGGGCTCGCGCAGCGTGAAGCCGAACTTGTCGGGGCCCGTGCCCTTGTTGGCATCCAGCGGGAGCGTGGTGCCGTAAAGCTGGGTGCCCTCGAAGGCGGCCAGGCGAATGATCTCGCCCGAGCGCCCAGCCTCGCCGCGTGCCTCAGCCAGACTCTTGCCGTTCTCGGCGCTGATGATCTGCGCAATCTGTTCCGAGCGTTCGTCCGCCAACTCGGCCGCGCGCATGAGGGTGGCAAAGCGCAGGTGCGCCGGCGTTCGTCGCCACTCATGCGCGCCACGCACCGCACTGGCGATGGCAGCCTCCACATCGGCGATTCCGGCCACTGCCACTTCACCGACGGTGCGACCGTCGAAAGGGGACAGCACCGCTTCCGCGAGGCCGGCGTGGGCCGGTCGCCAGGCGCCGTCGATGAGCAGGCCGTGGGACATGGTCTGGCACCCTTCAAGGGTAGAAAATGTACCGCTCCAAGACTTCAGCCCATTAGTCCGAATGTCAAGCCTTTTCAGACAGTCGAGGAGCCTCGTACAACCAATGTGGGGTTCAGGAGATGCTGGGCGCCACGGGTGCCCGAGCGCGGCGGATTCATGAGCAGGTTGCTTGCCTGTCTGGCGATGGCCAGGTTGCCGGCGTCGAGCGTGGTGAGTGAGTAACGCCGCAGCCCGGCGAGGAAGGTGTTGTCGTAACCGGTGACGGCAATCGGCTCGCCGCCCGCCTGCACCCACTCCGTGACGGCGTCGAGCGCACCGATAGCGAGTAGGTCATTGAAGGCAGCAATGGCGGTGGGGCGGCGCGGACTGCGCAGCAGGCGCTTTGTCACCTCGTAGCCCTGGGTCTCCAGGTCGCCGGTGATCTCCTCCACCCGGGCGTGACGCTCCAGGCCCAGTGCACGCATGGCCGTGAGGTAGCCGTTGCTGCGCGCCTCTGCTACCGGGCCGGTGCGGCCGGAGATGTGGGTGATGCGCTTGTGTCCCTGCTCGGCCAGATGACCGACAGCCAGCCGCATGCCCACGGCATCGTTGGTGCGCACCACCGATGCCTGCGGGAAGTCCTGGGGAATGGCGGCGGCCACCACGATCGGGATGTCCGGCGGGATGGCACTGAGCGCGCTGAAGTCGGGAATGGAGCCGACGACGAGCACGCTCTTGGGACGCAGGTCCATCAGCGAACGCACGGTGCGTTGGTCAATGACGGAGAGGCCGTCTGCAGCGGGCAGGGTGGCCGAGGTGAGCAGCGCGTACTCACCGACGGCACTCAACTCGAGGCGTACGAGATCCACGATCTCGGCGAAGAGCGGGTTGTGCAGGTTGGCCGCGAGAATGCCGACGAAATGGCCGTTGGTGGTGGCAAGCGCGCGGGCCAGGAAATTGGGCGTGAAGCCCAGTTCAGTTGCTGCCGCCAGCACGCGTTGGCGACGGGCCTCGCTGACGGCGGAGGGATCGGAAAACACCAGCGATACCAACGACTTGGACACGCCAGCCTGCGCCGCGACATCACGGATGGTGGGGCGCCGGCTGCTGCTTCGGATGTCGTCCATGAGAATGATCGGCAGATTACCTTGGACAGGCCATGCACTGTCCAATGTCAGGCTGCGCCAGTAACGGTATGCAAGGAGGGTCCAAGCGACCGCTTGGAGCGCCAAGCGTGCACAAAGATCTCCGTTTGATAACGATGTGATGTGAAAATCCATTTGTGCTGACAAATGACACATACTTCCGTCGTCGTCAGCGCGCCGTATGGCAGCGCCCGA
>JAJXSV010000268.1 GCA_021784375.1 Actinomycetes bacterium
TGCGGTCGCTGCGCCATAGCAACGTGCTGGCCATCTGTCGTTGGTTGGGCGAGGGCTTGGCCAGCACCGTATGCATGACCGTGATCAAGGGAACCGTGAGCTCAGCGATGACGTCAAGCACATCGGCTCCGTCATCGCCACCGAAGATGCCGAACTCGTGCTCGATGATCGCCACCTGCTGGCTTTCCAGCACAGCAGCGGCGGCCAGCGCCCCGCCGTGACGCCCGCGCACCCACTGGTGCACAACCTCGGAGGGCTGACGGGGCGTACGTGCGTCCACGATGCTCACCACAGCTGCCTGATCGTGGGGCCCGGTGAAGGCACCCACGAGGGATGCGGTGAAGGTGGCAATGCCGCACTGGGTGGGCGGGTAGGTAGACAGAAGGCCAAGGGAAATGGTCATGTGGCAGGCCTTTCACGAGAAGACGGGCGCCGAGAGACGGCAATTCCGGCTGTAGCAGCCGTTGTGATCGGCCCTCGGGGCCAATGCATGACGCGCAATCTGCGCACTCAACTTCGCGTTTTTCAATGTAGCACCGGATCACGCAGCGGTAACGACGCGCAAGCGTGAACCCAGAGTGCCCACAGGACACTCACAGGGAAGCAAGGACGGGAATTAACCTGCCGGCACTTGACGGCATCTTGAAGGGGAAATGTGCGAAGGCCCTCGCTCAGCGTAAACCGTTGAAAACAAAGCGCTTTGCGGCCTCGATCTCCTCCTCGATGTCGCCACCGTGCTCAATCCGGCGCACACAGACCTCGATCACCGACTGAATCTGCTGCGCGAGGCGCACCGCTTCCTTGTCACCGTGACGTCCCAGTGCATGCATGAGGGGTGCTGCCATCGCCTGATGCAGGCCACTCACCTGCGCCTTGCGCGTCGGCGGCAGGTCAGCATTGGCGGCGGCACGCACGAAAGCGTGACGTCCTTCGATGATGTAGCGCAGCGCTGCGCCAATCCACAGCTCGATCGCCTGGTGCTCGTCCTGGGCTTCCGCCGTCGCCTGCTTCAAATGGGTGGCCATGGTGATGAGCTCGTCGACCAGGATGTCCGCGATCATGTCGGCGCCGGAAGCGAAATAGGAGTAGACGCTGGAGCGGGCGATACCCACCCGCTCGGCGACTGCGGCCACCGTCACCGCACCCAGGCCCTGCTCCTGTGCGATCTCCGCAGCGGCGTTGAGCAGCGCGGCCTGCCGCAGGTCGCGGTTCTCCGCGACGGTCTGGCCCACGATCTTCGGCATGGCGGCAGTATCGCACCGCGCCGTCCGCGACCGCAGGCCGGACCGGTGATCCGCACCCTGTGCGAACAAAGCCGACGCTGGATCAGGCGCCTCTCGCCACCAATGCCGCTTCCAGCTGCTCGAGCGCAGCCGTCAGGATCGCTCGCGGGCAGGCCACATTCATGCGCACATAGCCGGTGCCACCGGGTCCGAAGCTGTGCCCCATGTTGAGTGCCAGCTTGGCGTCGCGGCTCATGAACGTCTCCAGCTCGCTGTCCGTCATGCCCAGCTCGCGGCAGTCCAGCCACATCAGATAAGTGGCCTCGAGCTCCATGGTCTTGATCAGGGGCAGTCGTGTGGCCATGAAGTCGCGGACGTACTGCGCATTGGCAGCGATGTACTCCACGCATTCCGTCAGCCACGGCTCGCAGTGTTCGTAGGCGGCCTGACAGGCGACCAGACCGAGACGGTTGGCCCCGGAAGCGGCAGCGCGCATGAGTTCCGCGTTGAGCTGTCGGCGCAGGGTGGCATCCTCCACGAAGATGTTGGAGGTGTGCAGGCCGGCGACACTGAAGGTCTTGCTGGGAGCGGTGCAGGTGATGGTGATGCGCGAGAACTCCGGCTTGATGCCAGCGAAGACATGGTGACGACGGCCGGGCATGACCAGGTCCTGGTGGATCTCATCAGACACCACGGTGACGTTGTGACGCACGCAGATGTCACCCATGCGTGTGAGCTCGTCAAGTGTCCAGGCACGGCCGACGGGATTGGCGGGATTGCAGAGGATGAACATGCGCACGTTCTCGTCGATGATCTTGCGTTCGAAGTCGTCGAAGTCGATCTCGTAATGGCCATCGACCAGGCACAACTGATTGAAGACGAGCCTGCGCTCGTTGAGCTTCACGGCTGAGTGGAAGGGCATGTACACGGGCGGCTGGATGAGCACGGCGTCACCGGGTTGCGTGCAGCCGCGCACGGCTGCCGAGAAGGCCGTGACCACGCCCGGTGTCGTGACCAGCCAGTCCTTCTCAACCGTCCATTGGTAGCGACGCTGCATCCAGCCGGCGATGGCCTCGAAGTAGTCACGCTTGGTGCCTGCGTAGCCGAAGAGCCCGCGCTGAGCCGATGCCACGACGGCGTCGGTGATGGGCTGAGGCGAGCGGAAGTCCATGTCAGCCACCCAGAGCGCGATGGCGTCAGGCGCGAAGCCGCGCTCCGTCAGGAAATTCCACTTGTAGCCATTGCTGTGGTTGAAATCGACGATTTCGTCGAAGCGGGACGACATGACAGCAGGGTATCGGCTGTGTGACCGCAGGCACTCGGGTGTGTGGCCGCACCTTCTTCCGCTTCACCGGCGGAACTCACGCAAAACACGGCGTGTCGCGCGAGTTCCGCCGGTGAAGCGGAAGTGGGGCGGGGGTTGGGCGGGGTGTGAGTACAGGGGTCAGGTCAGGGCTTGGGCGAGATCGGCGATGAGGTCGGACGCCGCCTCGACGCCGACGGAGACGCGCAACAGCCGCTCGTTGATGCCCCGCGCGCGTCGTTCCGCATCGGGTACGTCGGCATGGGTCTGCGTGTAGGGGTAGGTGATAAGCGACTCGACGCCGCCCAGGCTTTCCGCGTACTGCAGCAGTCGTACCCGATTGAGGACGGCGATGGCGGTGGCCTCCTCATCCACCTCGAAGGAGAGCATGGAGCCGAAGCCTCTCGACTGTCGGCGGGTGACCTCGATGCCGGGGTGATCGGCCAGGCCGACGTAGTGCACCGCGCGCACCTTGGGATGGCCGCGCAGCCAGCCGGCGATGGTGATGGCTTTGGACTGCGATGCCTCCATGCGCAGGGCAAGCGTCTTGATGCCGCGGATCTGCAGCCAGGCATCGAAGGGACCCAGCGCGTACCCGACCGAACCGAAGATGGCACGGATGCGCTCGGCCAGTTCCTGCGAGTCGACGACGACGTAGCCGGCGAGGCTGTCATTGTGCCCACCCAAGTACTTGGTGCCGGAGTGCACGACGATGTTGGCACCCAGCCGGATTGGATTCTGGAAGTAGGGCGAGAGGAAGGTGTTGTCCACGATCAGCAGCAGCCCGGCTTCACGCGCCAGCTCGGCCACGGCGGCAATATCCGTTACCAGCATCATGGGGTTGGTGGGCGCCGCCACGAAGATGGCCTTGGTGGTGGGGCCGATCTTCGCGCGCAAGGCCTCGATGTCATTGGTGTCGACGGCGTCGAAGGTGACGCCGTTCTTGGCCATGACGGTGCGGAAATAGCGGATGCTCCCGCCGTAGAGGTCGTCGGAATGGATGATGTGGTCGCCGGGTGCGAAGAGTTCGCCGACACAGGCCAGGGCCGCCATGCCGGTGCTGCACGCCACCGCGTCGACGCCCTGCTCCAGGTCGGCGATGAGTCGCTCCAGATGGGTGCGCGTGGGATTCTCGATGCGTGAGTAATCGAAGCCGGTGGACTCACCGACACCCGGGTGGGCGAAGGTGGCGGTGGCATAGATGGGGACGGAGACGGCACCCATGGCATCCCGTGGCTGGTCGCCCCCGTGCACCACACGGCTGCGAATATCCATGTGTCCTCCTGCGACCTCGCTCGATAGTGGCACAGCGTAGGTGCACCCGGAAAGCCCGCATCCGGCACCCGGTCGGCTCCACATTTGCGCTTCAGGCCTGGACGTGGCGGTGGCGCTTCGGGCCTGGACGTGGCGGTGGCGCTTCGGGCCTGGA
>JAJXSV010000269.1 GCA_021784375.1 Actinomycetes bacterium
CTATGTAGGCAGCAGACATAAGGCTCATGGCTGCGATGCCAAGCGGGTACGGGGACCCGCTGAGACCAGGAACACCCAACGAGTAGAGCCCCTGCCCGATGAGAAGGATGACAACCGCTGCGGGCAGGCCGCGGAAGATGTCGGTGTATACCCGCGCTGGTACGCGCAACCACCACCTCCGCGACAGCCCAAGCAGGGCCAACACCATTCCGATCAGCACCCCGAACAGCGACGACATGACAGCGAGGAACAGCGTGTTGCGAATTCCGTAGCTCACGAGTGGCCCGACGGTCTGTGCCATCTGACCGAGGTCGAAGAAGTTCTGCAGGAGGGCGTTCATGGTCTCAGCGTCCCATCTATCACACGATGTAGGGCGGAAGGTCAGAACCGGTGGGAACCGGATCCTCGGGGAAGTACTGCTTGTACAGCTTCAACCAGGTGCCGTCGGCGATGACCTCGTCCAATGCCTTGTTCAAGGCGTCAAGGAGCTTCTGATTGCCCTTCTTCACTGCCCATCCGGCCGGGAAGCCCTTGGCTGAGACGTTGAACGGGATGGACAGCGTGGAGTCGACCTTGGTTTCCGCGAGTGCGGTCTCAAAGTCGATGAAAAGGCCGTCGACACGGTCGGTCTTCAGAGCCTGTTTCGCAGCGTTCGTGTCAGGGAAGCGAACGACAACCGCTCCGGGGATCAGCGTTGCCGAGTTGGCGTCCTGAATTGAGCCCTGCAGTACGCCGACCTTCTTACCCTTGACATCGTCGAGGCTTGTGACCTTCTTGTTCTTCGTGAGGAGTGAGAAGTAGCCCGCAAGGTAGCCATGCGAGAAGTCGACCAGCTTCTTCCGATCGGCGGTGATGCCAATCGCCGATGCGCCAACATCGAATTGCGAGTTATTGACCGCAGCCAACAACCCCGAGAAGTCCATGGTTGTGAACTGCGGCTTCAGGTTGAGCTTGTCAGCCGCGGCCTTGATCAGGTCGATCTCAAAGCCCTTGAGTTCACCGTTCTCGCTGTATGCGTACGGCTTGGCATCGGTGATCGTTCCGATGTTGAGGGTGCCTGGCGTGGCAACGCCAAGATCGACGGCAGCACTGGTGCTGGACGCGGACGGTGTCGACGAGTTGTCGCTGCTGCTGTTTGAGCAGGCAGCGAGTGTGGTCATGCTCAGGGCCGCGACTGAGGCTACGACCGCGCGGATGATGCGGTGTGTTCGCAAGAGATCCTCCAAGGTTCCCTATTGGTGCGATGGATAGAGCGGTTCGTGCAGCGTCCGTCAGGCGTACCCGTCTGGAATCGCTGCAGCATGACCGAAGCCTCCGGGGAGGCCACAGGTCGCGCTCGCCGCGGCAGCTGCCGCGTCAAGCAGTTCAGCGATGGCCTCTCCGGACGTGAGTCCGACGAGCATCCGACCGATGAACGAATCGCCGGCACCGAGCGTGTCGACGATATCTGTGGGGTGGGGAGCCTGGAGATGCAGGGTGGCACCGTCGTAGAGCACCGCCCCCCGGCTTCCGCGGGTTAGCAAGACATACTGCGGACCCCTGACGTAGGCCCAACGTGCGGCCTCCTCGATTTCGGTGTCATCAAGGTGCGCGCCCGAGAAGCATGCAATCCAACAATGCGCGAGCAGTGCCTCGGCATAGGCGCTGCCAATACGATCATCGAAGTCAAACGACAGTCGCACATTGGCCGCGATTCGGCCGAGTTCATCCTCGAGTCCGGAGCAGTACGACGAGTGGGCCACGTCGAATCTGGAGACGAAGGCAAGTTCTGACGCAGATGGAACGAAAGTGCGTACACCGGGATCCCCGCGACCGAACCGACGATCGCCGTCAACCAACTCCACGGTGGTGAAGGCATTGGGCCCCTCGACCTTCCGCGCGTGCGTCAGATCCACTCCCTCGCCGGACATGGCCAAACGAAGCAGTTCGCCGGCCATGTCCGAGCCGAGTGCGCCAACGTATGCGGAAGGGACGCCCGCACGCGCGGCGGCCACGGCGACATTGACGCAATTGCCGCCGGGAAACATCTCCCCGGTGGACAGGTAGCAGTCAACGACGTTATCGCCGATGGCAACGACTGACATCAGTACTCGACCTTCCACATGTACCGACGGGTCGTAAGCGGCTGGCCTGTGTTTGCCTCGAAGTGTTGCGCGATGCGACCCGTGAATGCCGCATGGAAGAGCCAGGACGTGATGAAGGGTCGGGCTTGTGTTGAGATGCCCGCGAGTGACAGTCGCGCCGTGTCCACTACATAGCCGTTGCCGGACCACTTCGCCACGAAGCGCTCAACTCTCTCTGCCAACGGGCGAGCACTCGTCTCGTCGACGAAAATGACAACTGGAGTGCCTTCGGTAACCACCTCCATGGCGCCATGCAGGTAGTCGCCGGCATCGAAGGCAGCCGCTGTCAGCCACTGCATCTCCTGCAGATAGCACATGGCGAGGGTCGAGGCGGCGCCAGTCTGTGCACCCGCGCCAACGACCCAGATGCCGCTCTTGTTCTGCGCCTGTTCACGACCCAGTCTCTCGAAGATTTCCTCACTCTCTTGCAGCGCCGAGGCAATGACTTCCGGAAACTGACGGAGCGCCATCAGCTCGCCTTCGAAGGATTCGGTGGATCCAGTTGCTGTTGCGATGGCGAAGCCGAGTAGCGCTTGAGCAACGGCCTTGGCCTCGGCGCCCTCATGTAGAACCAGAAGGCCGTTGGGCGCTTCGTTTGCCGCCTGCGCGACGATGCTGTCGGCATCCTGCGTGACGCACACGACGGCTGCCCCGCGCTTCGCGGCGAAGGTCGCCGCCGCAGCCGTCTCAGGAGTGTTCCCACGAGTGCTTGATGCGATGACGAGCGAGCCGGCAGCGAGTTGTGACGGCTGGCGGCTCGTCAACTCTGCGGCATTGATCTGGAAGACTGGCACACCTGCTTGGGTATCCAAGAAGTACTGCAGCGGCGAGAAGTTGAACAGCGAACCGCCACAGCCAACGAGGTAGATGTTGGTGATTCCCATCGGGCGTGCCGCTACGCCCGCCACCCAAGCATCGATCGCTGTCTTCTGTTCAAATACAGCCCGTACCTTCGTAGAAACATTTTCCGTCGGCTTCGCAAGTGGCAGCACAGTGGCCTGCGTCATGTGGAATCTCCCTCAACTTGGGAACGATGTGAGATCGTTCTCTTGTGAGAACGTTTTCAGTTCCTTGTACACCCGTCAAGAGGTTGCAGGTAACGAACAGGTCACGTTGCAGTGTCCAAAGCCCGGAACAGGCCTCCGGGAGGTCCAGCACACGCGGGTGCTGGATTGCGTCTGAAGCGATCAGGAACCGCACCACGTGAAGGCAAGCGTCGCATTATCACCATCGTGAGGCCGTGGCTGACGACGTGCAGTTGCCTGAACCGAAGCATGCGAGTTCGCGGGGTGTTAGGCAAGAACACCGGATGCGGACGTCCTGGTGGACGCCCGATCGCCGCGATCTGACGAAGGACTGCGCTATCGTCCGTGCTGTCCGTGACCCGACCAGGGAGGTGAGCCCCATGTGCAAGACCGCCATGCCAATGCGGGCGCTCCTTGATGCTGTCACGGAGCTTGTGGTCTGAGTACCGCAGGGAGCGCCACTCCCCGAGAGGTACTCCCATGTCTGAACTCCACAACCATCAACTGCAGCTGATCTCACGGAGCACCGCGGACGCCATCAGCACCAGTGAATACACACTCGGCCCCGTGCCAGCCACGCTGTGGGCGCCTGAACACGCACAGCCCGGCACGCCGCTCGTCCTCATTGGCCATGGCGGCGGCCGACAGGACCGCCACCATCCCTCCGTCATGGGACGGGCACGGCTGCTCAACGCCGTGGGCTTCCGGGCCGTCTCCATCGACGTCGACGGCCATGGCTCGCGACCGCGTTCCACCGCCGATGAGCAGGAGGTGGAGGCATCGAAGAGGGCCAGGCTCTCCGCGC
>JAJXSV010000270.1:0-775 GCA_021784375.1 Actinomycetes bacterium
ACTGGGCGCCAAGCTGGGCCTGCCGGAACATGCGTTGACCGAAACAGTCCTGGAGTACAACCTCGCCTGTCTCGATGACGCCGCCTTCGACAGCAGTCGCCCCGATGGTCTGGCCACATCGGGTCTGGCCATCAAGAAGTCCAACTGGGCTCGCACCATCGAGGCGGCGCCCTTCGTGGCCTATCCCATCATCGCGGCCAACGTCTTCACCTTCGGTGGCCTGCGCATCGATGCGGACGCACATGTGGTGAATCGATCCGGCAACACCATCGAAGGCCTGTACGCGGCCGGGGAGATCACCGGCATGTACTACTCGAACTACACGGGTTCGACGTCGGTGCTGCGCGGCGCCGTCTTTGGCCGTATCGCCGGCAACCACGCGGCCAAGGATGTCTGAGATGCGCATCTGGCATCAAAGCTTCACCGTCATCGAGGACGTGCCCACCTACCGTGACGCCCTCGCACGCCACATGGGCAAGGTCGCTTCACCGGGTACGGAGATCGAGTACCACGGTATGCGTCCCGGCACCTACACCTCGGACTACCCGGGCGTGCATATCGGCTACACCTATCTGGCCGGTCTGCACAAGGAGCAGTTCGTGCGTGCTGCGCAGCGCGCAGAACGCGAGGGCTTCGACGCCTTCCTCATCGCCACCATCCCCGATACCGGATTCGAGGAGGCACGCTCCGTCGTCAACATCCCGGTCGTCGCCTTCGGCAATACCTCAGTGGCGTATGCCTCCGCGCTCGGCAACTGCGTTGGCATCGTGCACTT
>JAJXSV010000270.1:785-3952 GCA_021784375.1 Actinomycetes bacterium
CCCCAACTACGTGACCAGATCGTCCGCAATATGCGCAACTATGGTTTTGGAGAACTGTTGGGACCGGTGGTGCAGGTGGACTCGGTGTTCCACGACATCATGGCCTCCTACGCCAACCCGCGTCCGCTCATCGAGGCCTTCGAGCGTGCGGCGCGCAGCGCCATCGCCCAGGGCGCCAATGTGATTGTGCCCGGTGAGGGGCCGCTCAATGTGTTCCTCGCCGATCAGGGTGTCACGCGGGTGGACGACGTTCCCGTCATCGACTCCCTGGGCGCCCTGCTGCAGATGGCGGAGATCCGGGCCGCGGCCCACAGGCGGTCGGGCATCCTGCCCTCACGACACGGTTTCTACGCGGCTCAGCCGCCTGCCGAGGCCATCGAGTACGTGCGCAACTTCTATGCCGGATTCGGTAGCGATGAGCGTTGATGTTGATGTCGCCATCGTCGGCGGCGGCGCCGCAGGCATGTTCACGGCGCTGAGGGCTGCGCGCAACAGCGACCTCAGTGTGGTGGTGTTCGAGAAGAACACCGCCGAATGGTGTAACAGCCAGGTCTCGAGTGGCAGCCTGGCAGCGGGCGGCACCCGCTTCCAGCGCGAGGCCGGTATCGAGGACTCACCGCAGCAGCACGCCGACGACATCATCACGGTGAGCAAGGACGAATCGACCCGGGACCTGGTCGAGGCCGTGTGCAACGTGGCGCCCACCTATGTGGAGTGGCTGGCGGATGAGCTGGGCTATCCCATGGAGATCGGCGTCGATATGCCGCGCGGTGGTCAGTCAGTGCCGCGTCTGCACACCGACAGCGGGCGCAATGGTGGTCAGTTCTTTGTGCGCTTCCTGCGTGAAGCGCTCAAGGCCACTCCCAACATCGTGTTCGTGGACCAGACACCTGGCACCGGCCTCATCAGTGAGGACGGGATCGTGCGTGGATTACGCGTGCGCGAGAGCAGCGGCGAGGTGGCGGTCCGCGCGCTAGCTGTGGTGCTCGCTGCCGATGGTTTCGCCGCCAATCCGGCACTGTTGCGCAAGTACATTCCCGAAGCCGTCGATGACGTGTTCAGCGGCGTGAGCACCTCCACCGGTGACGCCTTGGAATGGGCGCTGGCGCTCGGCGCCACCACTCGTCACATGGGGTCCTTCCTCGGCCATGGGCTGGTGGTGCCCAAGTACGGCACTCGCCTCAATCCCTCACTACCCTTCCGCGGTGCGCTCATCGTCACGCCCGCTGGCAGGCGTTTCGTCGACGAGCACAAACACGGCTATTCCTCATTGGGTGCCATTGTGCGCACCCTGCCCGACCGTCGCGCGGTCATGCTGTGGCCGTCGGCACTCCATGACTCCATCATGCGCAGCGAGTTGATGCGGGAGTCGGAGCAGGCCGGCGCTTTCCGTCGGTATGACGACATCGCGGCGTTGTGCGCTGCGCTTTCCGTAGACACCGCGGGGCTGGCCGGAACGCTTGCCGAATTCGAATCGCATGACGATGTCACCGGTATGCGGGGCCCTCTCGAATTCCCCTTGTACGCCGCACCCATCACCAGCGGCATCCTCACCACGCAGGGTGGGCTCGACATCGACACCTTGGGCCGCGTGAAGCACCGCAGTGGGGGCATCATCCCCAACCTGTATGCCGTGGGCGGCACCGCCGTCGGCATCTCGGGGCCGGACAGTCGCGGCTACTCCTCCGGTAACGGGCTCATGGCCGCCTGCGGTCTGGGCTGGATCGCGGGGAAACACCTGGCCCAGGAGCTCGCGCTGAACGCGGTACGCGCATGAATCAGGAGACGCAGGAATGAAGATCGCAGTGTGCGTGAAGCAGGTGCCGGACACCGAGTCCGTGCGCCGACTCCGTGCTGACTTCACGCTGGACCGAGCGGCCGCTGATGGCGTCCTCAACGAACTCGACGAGTTTGCCATCGAGGAGGCACTGCGTCTGGTTGAGGCGCACGGCGGTGACGTCACGGTGATCACCATGGGCCCCGAGACCGCGATGGAGTCATTGCGCAAAGCCATGAGCATGGGCGCGGATCGTGCCATACATGTGCAGGACGAGGCGCTGGCTGCCTCCGATGCCGTCACCACTGCCAAGGTGCTGGCCAAGGTCATCGCCCGCGGTGAATACGACCTGGTGCTTTTCGGTGCCGAATCAACCGATGCTCGTACCGGCATCGTGCCGGCAATGGCCGCGGAGGTCCTGGGTTGGCCTGCGCTCACCCTCGCCAACCGCGTGGCCGTCGTCGGCACCGACGCCACCATCGATCGAGCAACCGACCGCGGGTACGTCACGTTGTCGGCGTCCACGCCCGCCGTCATCAGCACGGTGTGGGCCATGAACGAGCCCCGCTACCCGTCCTTCAAAGGCATCATGTCTGCGAAGAAGAAGCCCATCGAGCACCTGACGCTCGGCGACCTGGGCATGGAACCCGCCACCGTCGGCGCAGCCGGTGCCTGGACCACGGTGGTGGCAGCCGTGGCCCAGGCTGCCAAGAGCAAGGGGCGGAAGATCGTTGACGATGGCAGCGCCGCTGTGCAGGTCGCCCAATTCCTGTCCCTGAGCAATTCGCACTGACAACGACGAGAACAGAGGAGTGCACAGCATGAACGAGGTCCTGGTGCTCGTGGAGAACGACGGCTCGCCACTCAGGAAAGGCACGTTCGAACTGCTGACACATGCCCGGCGCCTCGGACAACCGGTCGTGGCGTGGGTGGGGGCCATGCCAACGGAGGCGCAGAGCGCTCAGCTCGCGGAATTCGGTGCCGGCGCAGTCGACGTCTTCGCTGATCCGAAGTTCCGCACTGCGCCGGTGGCGCCGGTCGTCGATGCACTCGCCTCAGCCGTGGCCCAGCACCAGCCGAGAGCAGTGCTCATTGCAGCCACCGCCGATGGCAAGGAGATCGCCGGCCGGTTGGCGGTGCGCCTTGATTCCGGCGTGCTGACCGACGTGACCGCGATTGATGCTGACGGCTCCTGTACCCAGACCGTGTTCGGCGGCTCGCTCATTGTCCAATCCCGGGTCTCGCATGGCGTTCCGGTCATTGCCATGCGACCGAATTGCATCGAGCCCGTGGCCTCACCATCATCGATCAGCGTCACGGAGCGTGACGCGGAGTTGTCCACTGCATCGGCACAGGTTCGAGTACTGCAAGACACCGTGGTGGAAGCGTC
>JAJXSV010000271.1 GCA_021784375.1 Actinomycetes bacterium
GTGGGGCGCCACGCCAGCCTCGTCGGCAGTCGACAGATCCTCAGCTTCCTCGCGCTCTCCGGACCGGTCTCCTGCCTGGTGAGCGCCACCTTCGGCGTTGCCGCGCAACGTGCCTTCGATCTCGTGCCCTACGAGCAGACCGGGCGCGTGTGGGTCACCTGGTGGATCGGCGACACGCTCGGGGTCATCATCTTCGGCCCCTTGTCCTTGATGCTGTTCCCCGAGCAGCGCGAGGTGTGGCGCGACCGCCGCTTCAAGATCGCAGTTCCCGCCGTGCTCTCCGTGCTCGTGTCAGTGGCGCTCTTCCTGCAGGGTGCCACCATGTCGAAGGACCAGCAGGATGCGGCACTGCAGAACACCGCGGATCTCGCAGCGTCCACACTGTCCCACGAGTTGAGCCGGGACTACGAGGTACTGGCCGGCCTGCGCGCCCTCTTCGTGGCGGTGCCCGACGTCAGCCAGGCGGAATTCCGCGCGTTCACTGAGGACACGCTGCCGACCCATCCCGCGCTGCGTGCGCTGTCTTGGAACGTCGTGCTGGCCGCCGGGGAGCTGCCCGCGTACACGGCATACCAGCGAACCGCAGAGGGCATGCCCAACTTCGAGGTCACCGAGCGCAACGCCTCGGGCGCCTTGGTGCCGGTGAAGCCGCGAGCGAAGTACGTCGTGATCACCTACATCGAGCCGCGCGCGAGCAATGCAACCGCACTCGGCTTCGATATCGCTTCGGACCCCCTGCGCAACGCGGCCATCGCGTCGGCCATGTCGACGGGCCTCCCGGTTGCCACTGCGCCGATCGAGCTCATCCAGGACCATCAATCGGGGTTCCTGCTGCTGTTGCCCGTGTACAGGACGGGAGACGTGCCGCCCACGGCGGCCGAGCGTGCTGCGGACCTGCGGGGGTTCGCCGTGGGCGTGATCCGCTCCGGTGACCTCATGAAGGATGCCTTCGCGGCCAACCGTTGGCGAGGCGAGCACCTGGCACTGGTCGACGTCACGGACGCGCGCCACCCGGTCCCCATGGCGACCCTCCCCAGCGCGCTCACCGGGACGCCGTTGCCCACGCTCCACCGCAGCGTGCGCGCCGCGGGCCGCGTGTGGCGCCTCGACGTCACGACGACCATCCAGGCCAGTGCCCAACCGCAACTGGTGACGGAACCGGCCGTCATGCTCGTCGGGCTCAGCATCGCCATGGTCCTCATGGCCTTCCTGCTGCTCATCAGCGGGCTGGAACGCCAGGCCCGGCGCGAGGCCGAGATCGATCCCCTCACCGGCCTGTACAACCGTCGCGCCCTGCTCTCGCGACTCGAGCTCGCGCGGCGCGTCTCACAGGCGAATGGCACTTCCCATGTGCTGTTGTTCCTCGACCTCGATCGCTTCAAGGCGGTGAACGACAGCGCCGGCCACGAAGCCGGGGACCGGCTGCTCCAAGGGTTGGCCGGGGTGATGCGGCAGGCCGTGCGCGAGAGCGACACCGTGGCGCGACTGGGCGGGGACGAGTTCGCCATCATCCTGCTCGACTGCAATGCGAGTCGGGGTTGGTCGATCGCGGAGCAGATCGTGCAGGACGTGTGTGCGCACTCCGTTGAGGTGGCGGACCGGACCCTGACCGTAGGTGTGAGCGTCGGACTCACCATGATCTCCGCGCCCGATCCGGAGGACGTCGACGACCTGCTGCGCCACGCGGATCGCGCCAGTTACGTCGCGAAGTTCGCGGGCGGGAACCGCGTCGTCCAGCACGGCCCCGAACCGGTGAGCAGGGGCTAGTGGGCGCGACCGAGGCGTGACTTGATGCCCCAGATCGTGACCTGCTCCATGGCCTCGAGGACGATGCGTTGGCTCATCTTGGAGGCGCCCAGTTCGCGCTCCACGAATTCGATCGGGACCTCGACCACCTTGAGCCCTGCGTTTAGCACGCGATAGGCCATGTCCACCTGGAACACGTAGCCGGTGGTCGTGACATTCGCGTAGTCGATGGCCTGGAGCGTCGAGACGCGGAACACGCGGTAGCCACCGGTGATGTCGCGAACCGGTACCCGCAGCATCAGGCGCGCGTAGGTGTTGCCCCCGACGGAGAGCAGTTTGCGGTGCAGGGGCCAGTTACGCACCGCTCCCCCGCGCACCCAGCGCGAACCGAGCACGAGATCCGCCTCCGGGAGCTTCGCGAGCAGCAGCGGCAACTGCTCAGGCTGATGTGAGCCGTCGGCGTCCAGCTCGACGATCGCGCTGGCACCTTCCGCGATGGCCTTGGCGAAGCCGGCACGATAGGCGGCGCCGAGGCCCGCCTTCTCCGTCCGGTGGAGCACGGCAATGCGCGGGTCATCCGCGGCCATGGCATCGGCGAGGTCACCGGTGCCGTCGGGAGAGCCATCATCGATGATGAGCGCGTTGACCGTCGGGTTGGCTGCGAACAGGCGCTTCACAATGAGCGGCAGGTTCTCGCGCTCGTTGTATGTGGGGATGCAGACGACGATCTTCTCGTTCATGCGAGAACCCTAAGGTGCTGGCGGTGACGTCCGGCAAAGGGATTGGCAGAATCACGTCGTGCTCATGCTCGTCGACGCCGCCACGCTCTACTACCGCGCCTTCCACGCGCTCCCCGACTCGCTCACCGACCCCAGCGGTCGGCCGAACAATGCGATTCGAGGCTTCTTCGATGGCCTGCGCATCCTCCGTGATGCCTATCAGCCGGATGCGATCGTCGCCTGCTGGGATGACGACTGGCGGCCGCAGTGGCGTGTCGATCTGCTGCCCAGCTACAAGGCCAAGCGCGCGGAGAGTGGTGAGGAGCTGCCCGAGGCCCTGGCCCCGCAGACCGCGGTGATCGCCGAGGTCTGTCGCGCGTTGGGCGTGGCCGTGATGGGTGCGCCGCACATGGAGGCGGATGACGTGGTGGCGGCACTGGCGTTCAGTGCCCGGGAACCGGTGGCCATCGTGTCCGGCGACCGCGACCTCACGCAGTTGGTGAGTGATGCCGCGGACCGGAGGCTGCTGTACCTCGGAACCGGCGTGGGCAAGCACACCGTCTACGACGATGCCATGGTGATCGCCGCCTACGGGGTGCGACCCAACCAGTACGCGGACCTCGCCACCCTGCGCGGTGACCCCAGCGACGGCATCCCCGGCGCGCCCGGTATCGGCGCGAAGACGGCAGCGTCGTACCTGACCGCATTCGGTGATCTCGAAGGCGTGCTGGCAGCAGCGCAGGTGGTTGCGCCACCGCTCTCCCGGACCAAGGCGGCCATGCTCGTCGAACAGGCGGATCAGCTCCGCGCGATGTTGCAGGTCATCAGGTTGCAGCCGGCGGCGCTGGTACGGGTGGAGCAGCAAGCGGATCCGGCGGCCACGGAACGGCTGTCTGCGGAGTTTGGCCTGCAGTCAGTACTCCGCAGGTGGGCCGCGTAGCCGCCGCGCTGCCAGGCGTCGGCTGATCCCCCGGTTACTCCTCCACGTCCACGGTGGCGACGATGCCGCGCTTGATCTGTGCGATCGCCTGGCGTGCGACGTCGGCGTGCCGCGCATCGGCGTTCATGATCTGCTCCAGCAGGTCGATGATGCGGCGCATCCAGCGCACGAAATCGCCGGCGGAGATGTCGCCATCATGGAGCACCGTGGACAGCCTGGCGCCGGAGGCCCAGCGGTAGACACCGAGGGCGAATGACGGGTCCGGCTCACGCAGGGCGGTGGCCGAGTACGCCGATTCGATCGCGGTCACGTCGAGCCAGACATCGGTGAGTGCGTCAATCGCCAACTGTGCGCGTGCGGTGGGCGGCCGGGAGGCCTCGACCTCGCGCCGTGACTCATGCACGAGCAGGGAGGCCACGCTCGCGAACTCGGCGGGTCTGAGGTCGTCGAAGATGCCGCGATCGATGACCTCGGCCACGCGCAGGTCCAGCTCAGTGTGCAGGCTCACCAGTCGTCTCGACG
>JAJXSV010000020.1 GCA_021784375.1 Actinomycetes bacterium
CGAGAGCCGCGTCGGCCGCAAGTTCGGCGATGCCAGGGATCCCCTCCTCGTCTCCGTGCGCTCGGGGGCCAAGTTCTCGATGCCCGGCATGATGGAGACGGTGCTCAACATCGGCCTCAACGACGAGACCATCAAGGGCCTCACCGCCGCCACCGGCAGCGAGCGCTTCGCCTGGGACTCCTACCGCCGGCTCATCCAGATGTTCGGCAAGACCGTGCTCAACATCGAGTCCCACTACTTCGAGGTCGTCCTCGACGGGCAGAAGGAGAAGTCGGGCGCCAAGTCCGACGTCGACCTCGACGTCGACGACCTCAAGGCAGTCGTCGACGGCTACAAGGACGTCGTCCGCAGGCACGCCGGCATGGAGTTCCCGCAGGACGTGCGCGAGCAGATGAACCTCGCGATCAACGCCGTCTTCGACTCCTGGAACACCGATCGCGCCAAGCTCTACCGTCGTCAGGAGCGCATCCCCGAGGACCTCGGCACAGCCGTGAACATCTGCACCATGGTGTTCGGCAACCGTGGTGACTCCTCGGGCACCGGCGTCGCCTTCACGCGCGACCCCGCGTCGGGCAACCCCGGCGAGTACGGCGACTGGCTGGCCAACGCCCAGGGCGAGGACGTCGTGGCGGGCATCCGCAACACCCTCAAGCTCTCGGACATGAGTGACTACATGCCGACAGTGCACGACGAGCTCATCGGCGTCATGCGCAAGCTGGAGAGCCACTACCGCGACCTCTGCGACATCGAGTTCACGGTGGAGGACGGCAAGCTCTGGATGCTGCAGACGCGCGTCGGCAAGCGCACTCCTGCGGCCGCCTTCCGCATCGCCGTGCAGCTCGTGGAGGAGGGCGTCATCTCGCTCGACGAGGCACTGCAGCGCGTCACCGGCAAGCAACTCGTGAACCTCATGTTCCCCCGCTTCGCAGAGGGCCATGGCGCCCAGTTGCTCGGCAAGGGCATCTCGGCCTCTCCCGGTGCCGCTGTCGGTGTCTGCGCGTTCACCTCGGCCCGCGCCGTCGAGCTGGGGGCCACCGGTCGGAAGGTCATCCTCGTGCGTCGCGAGACGAACCCCGATGACCTGGCGGGCATGATGGCATCGGTGGGCATCCTCACCTCCCGCGGCGGCAAGACCTCGCACGCGGCAGTGGTGGCGCGCGGCATGGGCAAGACCGCGGTCTGCGGCGCCGACGAGCTGCTCGTCGAGGGCGACAAGTTCACGACCGCCAGTGGCGTCGTCGTGAAGGAGGGTGACGTCATCGGCATCGACGGCACCACCGGCGAGGTCTTCCTCGGCGACGTGGCCGTCACCGACTCCGCCGTCACGCTGTACCTCGACGGCCAACTCATCGACTCGCAGATCGCAGCCGATCCGCTCGTGCACGCGGTGGACGTCATCATCCGTCACGCCGACGATGTCCGTCGCATGGGTGTGCGTGCCAACGCGGACACCGACGAGGACGCCGCCCGGGCGCGCCGCATGGGCGCCGAGGGCGTGGGCCTGGCCCGTACCGAGCACATGTTCCTGGGCTCGCGTCGCGAACTCGTCGAGCGCCTCATCCTGGCCGAGACGGATGCCGAGAAGCAGCACGTCTACGACGCCCTGCTCCCGCTGCAGATCGGTGACTTCACGGGCATCCTGCGCGAGATGGACGGCCTGCCGGTCGTCATCCGCCTGCTCGACCCGCCGCTGCACGAGTTCCTGCCGAACCACACCGATCTCTCGGTCAAGGTGGCGCTGGCGGAAGCCCAGGGCAAGGTCAACGAGAAGGACGTCGTCCTGCTCAAGGCCGTGGAGCGCATGCACGAGTCGAACCCCATGCTCGGCCTTCGCGGTGTGCGCCTCGGCATCATGTTCCCCGGGCTGTTCGCACTGCAGGTGCGTGCCATCGCCGAGGCCATGGCCATCCGCATGCTCGAGGGCGGACACCCGCACCCCGAGGTCATGGTCCCGTTGGTCGCGACGGTTGCCGAACTCGAGCCGATTCGCAACGAATCGCTGGAGATCATCGCCGAGGTGGAGGCCAAGCACGGCGTGAAGTTGGGCATCCCGATCGGCACCATGATCGAGTTGCCGCGCGCCGCACTCACTGCGCACCGCATTGCCCGCTCGGCGGAGTTCTTCTCCTTCGGCACCAACGACCTGACGCAGACCACGTGGGGCTTCTCGCGTGATGATGTGGAGGCGTCGTTCGTCGGCGAGTACCTGGACCGCGGCATCTTCGGCACCTCGCCCTTCGAGTCGATCGACCCGTACGGCGTCGGTGAGCTGGTGAAGATCGCCATCGAGAAGGGTCGCTCCGTGCGTCCCGACATCTCGCTCGGTGTCTGCGGCGAGCACGGAGGCGACCCCACGTCGATCCACTTCTTCGAGCAGGCGGGCCTCGACTACGTGTCGTGCTCACCGTTCCGCGTGCCGGTTGCGCGCCTCGAAGCCGGTCGCGCCTCGCTGGCCACCCGAGGCACCAAGCAGTCGGACACACGCTGACGAGTGAGGGCTCGCGAGCTTGCTCGCGGAGCCTGAGCGAGGAGGCGGTGTTGAGCGTGGCGAACACACGCTGACGAGTGAGGGCTCGCGAGCTTGCTCGCGGAGCCTGAGCAGCACATGCGGAGGGCGCCGCCGGGTCATCCCGGAGGCGCCCTCCGCATCTGCTTCGGGCAGAACGTGTGAACGCCACATGCAGGAGCTGTGGAGATGTGATGGAGATCGGTCCGCATCGATTGTGACCTCGTGTGGGCGCCGGTAGACCTTGATCTGCAACGGATTCCCGTTGCATCCCGGAGGAGGTCACCATGGCGGTCGGTTTCGTTCCACGGAGGTCGAGGTCCTGGTCCCGACGGCTCATCCTGTCCCGGCACCTCGTGCAGGCGGCCGTTGTGGGCTGGGTCGCCTGGCTCATCGGATCCAAGGCTGCTTCCGCGGATGCGGCGTCGCCGGAGGCCTTCTGTCCGTTCGGTGGCTTCGAGACGGCATGGACCTGGGTGACGACCGGGCGCACCGTCTCGCACGTCCACACATCGAACCTCGTGCTCGCGGCCGTGATCACCGTCCTCGCCTTGGCTGCGCGGGGCTTCTTCTGCGGCTGGGTGTGCCCGCTCGGCACCCTGCAGGAGGCCGTGACAGCCGGCGTGCGCATGGTCACGGGGCGCATCCCGGGCGCACGCAGGTCCGTGCGTCGCATCCGTGCTCGCGCGGCCTGGTGGCCCGCGCTGGACCGTGTCCTGCGCTTCGGCCGCTACGCGGTCCTCGTCTGGGCGTTGGCAGGTGCCGCGTTCACCGGTGCCATGGTGTTCCGTGCATACGATCCCTGGCGTGCGCTGCTCTCCGTCGCGGACTTCGAGATCAGCACCGGTGTCGTGGTGCTCGCGGCCGTTCTGCTCCTGAGCGCCCTGGTCGATCGTCCCTTCTGTCGCTATGCCTGCCCCTTGGGTGCGGCGCAGTCCCTGGTTGGCAGGTTCAGTCCGGTGGCCGTGCAGCGCGATTCCGCGGCCTGTCTGGGCTGCGAGATCTGCAACGCAGCCTGCCCCATGGGCATCGCGGTGAACGCGTGCACGCGTGTGAGTGATGCGGCCTGCATCGGCTGCCTGCAATGCGTGGCCGCCTGCCCCAGCCGCGACGCCCTGACCCTGAGCTTCAGCCTGCCCACGCGCGCGAAGCCGCAGCCCATCCAGGCGGCGACCGCGGCCGCCGCCATCCCGGAAGGCGCCCTCTCATGAGCGACATGCGCACACCACCAGCCAGCAGCCAGGCGATGCTCCGGATCCCGCGGAGTGCCAGCCCCGTCCGCACGCAGGCGGCACATCCCAGCAGACGGCTTCCGGTACTCGTGTATGTGGGCGGTTCCCTCCTGCTGGCGGCTGGGCTGATCGTCGGCGCGCAGGCTGTCGGCTGGTACGGCACCACGGGCAAGCTGGATGCGGGCACCGGTGAGCGCGTGGAACTCACCGCCGCGTCGACCTCGGCAGACATCAAGGGTTGGATGACGATCCAACAGTTCCTCGACGCCTTCCCTGTGACCAAGCAGGAACTCTTCACGCGGTTCGCCATCCCTGCCGGTACCGCGACCTCGCAGACCTTGGGCAGCCTGAAGGAGAACGGGGTGGGAACCCTGGACATCCCATCGCTGCGCGCCTGGGTGGACACACTCGCGTAGGGCGCTGTCCGCCCACCGACCACGATCGTCCGCCCTCCGGATCACGCCTCCGCTGGAAGGACGATGCGGAAGCTGAGTCCTCCCGAAGGATTCCTGGCGGCGGTCACCTCTCCGTGCTGCGCGTGGATCAGTTCACGCACGACCGCCAGGCCGATTCCGGAGCCCGAGACGTCACTGGCGGTCGCGCCGCGCCACAGGCGCTCGAACAGGTGCGGGAGCTCCGCGTCGGACACGCCCGGGCCGGTGTCATCGACGTTGATGACCACCGACGCGCCCTGGCGTGCCACCGCCACCGAAACGGCATCGCCGGCTCGGCAGTAGCGCGCCGCATTCGAGAGCAGGTTGCCGATGGCCTGGTGCAGACGGTCCACATCCACGCGCGCACGCAGCGACGGCTGCGTCTGCAAGCTGGGGACCACGCCAGCGGTCTCCAGCACCGGCAAGGCTTCGCGGAAGGCGGCAGCGACCACCAGGTCGACCTGCGCCGGGACGAGATGCATGGAGAGTGTTGCCGCCTCGGCGGCGGATAGCGCAGCGAGGTCCGAGACCACGCGCCCGAGCCGCACGCTCTGCGCGTGCAAAGCGGTGAGGCGGGCTGTGTCCGGCGGCACCAAACCATCCCGGATCTCCTCGAGCCCGGCCTGCAAGGCGGCCAGGGGAGTACGCAACTCGTGGGCCACATCGGCTGAGATCCGCTGGCGAGCCAGTTCGGAACGGACGACGTGGTTCGCGGTCGCGTCGAAGGAGCGGGCGAGCTCACCGAGTTCCCATCCGACGTTGGCGTCACGCGGGTCCGTGCGCGCGGAGCGGTCTCCGGCAGCGAAGCGTTGGGCCGCACTGGAGATGCGGAGGAGCGGCTGGGCGATGCGGCGGGAGACGAACCAGGCGAGGAGGAAGGCGGCGACGAGGGCGACGACAGCCGCTGCGATGATCCAGGTCCAGGCGATGGCGTCGGCGCCGCCGCTCACCGCGCTGTCGTAGCCGAGCGACACGGTTCCCGTCAGCACCCCCGCGACCACGACGTCTGCGGTGGTCCAGCGGTCACTCGAGGCGGCACCCAAGCCCATCTGCCCCCCGTTCATGGCTCCGGGAGCGCGCAGGGCGAACACGGGTCTCCCAGCCGCATCCCGGATCACGAGCCGCGCGGCCACGGCCTCCGCCGCTGCCGCGGGGCGCGTGAAGTCCACCCTCGACCAATCCCCGACGCTGCCGTAGGCCTTCGCGGTCTCAGCCGCCACCGCCTGGGCTGCGGCCCGTCGATCCGCCCGTTGGCTCGCGTCGATGCCCTTGGTGGTGCCGATCCAGGCGGCCGCGCTCAACGTGCCGATGGACGCGACGGCGACGAGCAGGAATGCGACAAGCAGGCGCTTGCCGAGCGGTCCCAGGCCCCGTTCACGCATCGCGGTGCCAGCCGAAGCGGTAGCCCACACCAAGCACGGTCATGATGATGTTGCCCTGGTCATCGCCGAGCTTGCGGCGGAGGTTCTTCACATGCGAGTCGATGGTGCGCTCGTAGCCGACGAACTCGTAGCCCCGTGCGCGGTTTACGAGTTCGGCGCGCGTGAACGCGCGACCCGGTCGCGAGGCGAAGGTCGTGAGCAGCGCCCACTCGGTGGGAGTGAGCTCCACCGGCGCTCCGTCGAGCAGCACCTCGTGACGACCCTCATCGATGACGAGCCGGCCATCGCCGAAGCGGATATCCGGCGCTGCTGCCGCCGCCGCCCCCCGATTGAGGACGGCGGCTACGCGAAGCACGACCTCCTGCGGACTGAAGGGCTTGGTCACGTAGTCATCCGCACCCTGCTGCAGTCCTCGGATGCGATCCTCGACACCGCTCCGGGCGGTGAGCGCAATGACCGGCATGTGCAGGCGGTGGGCGAGTGCCAGCAAGGCAAGCCCATCGATGTCCGGCAGACCCAGATCGAGCAGCACCAGGTCCGGAGTGAGCGATTCGATGTGATGGATCCCCTCGACGCCGACCGATGCCGTGACGACTGAGTGCCCCGCCCGCTCCAGGTAGCGACGCAGCAACTCGCGGATGTCGCGCTCGTCCTCCACCACCAAGACCGTCGCCATGTCCCAATCTTGGCAACCGCGTCCGTCGATCGCAGCGTTGTGGCGGAATCTCCACCGAACCTCCACATCTTCGGCATCACGCCTGCACATCGACGAGCGATCGTGTGCTCGCACGATCCAGGAAGGAAGGAGCAACCATGAAGAACTCCACGAAGGCGATTGCCGCGGCAGTCACGACCCTCACCCTGCTCGCACTCGGCATGTCCGCCGCATCGGCCACGGGACGCGGCTTCGGCAACGGCACCGGCATGGGCGTGGGCTCGGGCTCGGTTCAGGGCGCCGGCTACGGCTGGGCGCGGGGGAGGGGGACGGCCGATGGTCGTGGTCACTGCCTGGCCAGCGCTGCCGCCTCCGGCACGCTCACCGACGCACAGAAGTCGGCGCTCGTCGCGCTCGCAGGCGAGGAGAAGCTGGCCCATGACATCTACACGACGCTTGCCCAGCGCTATCCCGCAGTCGTGCAGTTCGCGCGCATCGCAGGAGCCGAGACGAGGCACCAGTCCGCGCTCGACGGCCTGATCGCGAAGTACGAACTGCAGGATCCGAACGCCGGGCTCGCCCTTGGTGCCTTCGCGTCAGCTGACCGTCGGGCGCAGTACGTCAGCCTGCTCGCGCGGGCGACCGACGCAGTGGCCGCCCTCGCTGTGGGTGCCACGATCGAGCAGTTGGACATCGCGGACCTGGCGGCCCTGCTGAAGACCGTCAAGGCGCCCGACGTCGTGCAGGTGCTCACGAACCTCGACCGCGCATCGGACATGCACCTGGCCGCGTTCAGTCGTTGACGCACCTCGATTGCCGGCACTGGACCCCATCGCCTGGGGACTCGGTGCCGGCGATCGCGGCGCATCGGCGCTCACGGGCAAACGACCCCCGGTTCGCCCGCACTGGTCTGCAGGGCGCTCCCGCACGCGGGCGGCCCCGCAGACCGGTGCGTCTCTGGGACGCGCGGTTCGTGGTGGAATTGCCTCGGGACCAGCATCGAAGGAGCAATCATGGGGAACCGGGTCGCGGCAGTGACGGTTGCTGCGGATGGCGCCGTTGGTGGCGGCCTCGGCAGGGCGCACAGCATGGCGGTGGCCGGTGTCGTCGACGGTGTCATCGTTGACTGGCGTGTCGAGGAGGTTCGTTGGGATGCACTGCATGACGAAGGCGGCGAGGGTGCGCACCACGCGCGCATCGTGCGCTTCATGCGCGACCACGCGGTGACCGACGTGGTCGCCGCCCACGCGGGCCCGCCGATGCAGAACACGTTGGCCAAGCTGGGCGTGCGCCTGCACATGGGTGCCTCGGGCGATGCTCGTTCCGCCGTCCTCGCCGCGCTCGCGGAGTGACGTTCGAAGCCGCTGGGGCACGCGGTTAGAATCCGTGCCCACGCCTCCTTAGCTCAGTGGTAGAGCACCCGCCTTGTAAGCGGAAGGTCCTCGGTTCAATCCCGAGAGGGGGCTCTCACGCGCTCCGCCGCTACGCCCAGACGGCCTGGCTGAGGCTCCGCTCCCTCCCCATGCCGAACCTCCACGTCATGCCGGCGGTGCTGAGGCTGAGCGCGAGGCCCAGCAGGCCGGCGCCGACGGCGCCCAGCGGTTGGGCGAAGAGCGCCATGGCCAGCGCGAACACGTAGTAGGCGGGGAGCCCACGGATCATGCCCCCCATGGTGGTGGCAGCGGCCTGCCGACCGTGCGATCGCAGGAGTACGAGCGACAGCGTCGAGCTCATGACCGGAACCGCTGCGAGGAAGCCACCTGCCTGCGGTCCCGCGAACTGCACGAGGACCAGCACCGCCAGGACCACGATGGTGCTGAGCGCGATGGTGACGGCAGCGGGCACCTCCGCCCCGCTCCTGGCGCTGCCCGCTGCCTGTCGACTGGGCTGGACGGCTCGCGTACCGATGATGAGGGCGATCGCACCGACGCCGGCGGCGATGGCCGGCGCGACGGCATGCAACAGCAGGGTGAGCAGGGCGTAGGTGCCGAGGCTGCCCAGGAGCGCGATGCTGGCGCCGCCTTTGCGCACTCCGGTCGCGAAGGCCACGCCGTAGGCGACCTGGGCCGCCAGGTAGGTGGAGGCGACGAGCCCGAAGGTCGCGGTCGCCGCATTGCCCAGGCCCATGGCCACGCCCACCCCGCCGATGGCCAACTGCACCGGCAGGGCAGCCACCAGGCCGGCCGCCTCGGGCCCCGCACGGCGCTGGGCGAGCAGTGCCAGGTACAGGACGAAGGGGGTGACGAGCGTCGGCAGGAGCAGCGCTTGCAGGTGCATGCCCGCAACGTAGGGAGCCACATTGATCGAAGCAACGCCTATCTGCTAAACCATTGATCGTGAAATACGATCAATGGCCGCGCCTCGAGTTGCGGCAACTGGAGACCTTCCGCGCCATCGCGACAACCGGTTCATTCCATGCCGCGGCCGAGCAGCTCGGTCACGCGCAATCGGTGGTCAGCCAGCAGCTCAGGACGCTGGAGACGGTGGTGGGGGCGCGCCTGCTGGATCGCGGCAGGGGAAGGCGGTCCGTCTCCCTCACCGAGGCCGGGACGGTCCTGCTGCGCCACGCCGAGGCCATCGCGGCGCGCGTGAACGCCGCCCGAGCTGACCTCCAGGCCATAGCCGAGGGGAGCTCGGGCACCTTGCGCGTGGGCACGTACCAGAGCGTGAGCGCGCGCATCCTGCCCTCGGTGCTCCGATTGTTCGCCGAGCGCTGGCCGGGCGTCGGCATCGAAGTGCGCGAGAGCGCGGAGGACCGTGCGCTCCTGCCGCAGGTGGAGGCGGGCGAACTCGATCTCGCGTTCACCGCACTGCCGATCGCCAACGAGCCGTTCGAGGCCGTCGAAGTGCTGCGTGACCGTTGGTTCCTGCTCACGCAACCGGATTCCCCGCTCGTGAGCCAGGCAAGTCCCCTGGCCGTGCTGGCGCTGCAGGGCCTGCCGCTGCTGGGCTATGGCACGACGAGTGGCGTGCAGATCCTCCTCGAGGAGTACCTGCGCGGCAGCGGACTGTCGCCGAACCTCATCTTCCGGACCAACGACAACGTGGCCATCCACGAACTGGTGGCGAGCGGCTTCGGCAGCGCGCTCATGCCGGCGCTCGCGGTGAACGCCGATGATCAGCGCGTCGCCTGCATACCGCTGGACATTCCCCCTCGCTCGATCGCGATCGCCTGGCACGGGGGCCGCACCATGTCGCCCGCTTCCCGCGCCTTCATCGAGACCGTGCAACAGGTGTGCACCGGGTTGGGCGCGGAAGCCTCCTGACGGACTGTCAGGCTCCGCAAGGGTCGCAGTCCCCGTGCAATCGCCACCGATTCAGGCTGGAATGGCGGTACGTCCGGGGAAGGTGCGCATGAGCGAGGGTCTGGAGCCGGGGCAGGTGCTCGGCCTCAGCGCCGAGGAGGCCACGCGCCGGCTCACCGAAGACGGCCCCAACGAGCTGCCGTCGGCGAAGCCGCGCAACCTGTGGCAGCAGACGATCGACGTCATGCGCGAGCCCATGCTCATGCTCCTGGTCGGCGCGGCCGTCATCAACTTCATCCTCTCCGAGAAGCTGGACGGCCTCATCCTCGGCACCTTCGTGCTCGTCGTGGTCGCCATCTCCATCTATCAGGAGCACAAGACCGAGAGCGCCCTGATCGCCCTGCGCGACCTGTCCGCGCCGCGCGCCCTGGTGCTGCGCGACGGCCAACGCATCCGCGTTCCGGGCACCGAGGTGGTGCGCGGCGATCATGTGCTGCTCGTCGAGGGCGACCGCGTTCCGGCTGATGGCGTGCTCATCACGAGCGCGAGCTTCTCCGTCGACGAGTCCACGCTCACGGGTGAGGCGGTTCCTGTGCGCAAGCGCGCGGCCGGTGCGGGGGCGGCGCGCGCCGGCATGGGCCGACCCGGCGGTGATGACACGCCGTGGGTGTTCTCGGGCACCTTGGTCGTGAGGGGGCACGGACTGGCGGTCATCGAGCAGACGGGCGCGAGCACCGAACTGGGGCGCATCGGCAAGGCGCTGGGGTCCATCGAGGTGCAACGGACCCCACTGCAGCGCGAGGTCGATCGCCTGGTTCGGGTGGTGGCGCTGGCGGGTGCGGTGGCAGCCACCGCAGTGGTCGTCGTCTACGGGCTGACGCGTGGCCACTGGTTGGCAGGGCTGCTCGCAGGCATCGCCGCGGCCATGGCCATGCTGCCCGAGGAGTTCCCCGTGGTGCTCACGGTGTTCCTGGCCATGGGCGCCTGGCGCATGTCGCAGAAGCACGTGCTCACGCGTCGCTCGCCCGTGATGGAGACGCTGGGCTCTGCGACGGTGATCTGTGTCGACAAGACGGGCACCCTCACCATGAATCGGATGACGGTGCAGGACCTCGTCTGTGGAGGCGTCCAGCACGTGCTCGACGAGCGGCCACTGCCGGAGGCCTTCCATGCGATCGCCGAGTACGCGGTGCTGGCCTCGCCCATCAACCCCTTCGATCCTATGGACAGGGCCTTCCACGCCCTTGGTGGCGAGTACCTCGTGGAGACGGGTCGGCTCCATCCCGACTGGCAGTTGGTCAGGGAGTACCCCTTGTCCGAGGGCCTGATGGCGCTTGCCCACGCCTGGCGGACCCCCGTGCATCCGCACTACGTGATCGCCGCCAAGGGCGCTCCGGAGGCCATCGCCACCCTCTGCCGCTTCGATGACGCGCGCCGCGCACGCCTGATCGCGGAAGTCGAGGCCGCCACTGAGAATGGCCAACGCGTGCTCGCCGTGGCCCGCGCCACCTACGACGGGGCCAGCGATCTGCCGGAGGAGCAGCGGGCCTTCGCGTTCGACTACCTGGGTCTCGCGGGCCTCCATGATCCCGTGAGGCCTGGCGTGGCGACCGCGGTACGGGACTGTGAGCGCGCAGGCGTGCGCACGGTCATGATCACCGGTGACTACCCGGGTACGGCCATGGCGATTGCGCGTGAGATCGGCCTGCATCACGAGGCGGGCTTCATCACCGGTCCCGAGCTGGACGCCATGTCGGAGGGCGAACTCGCAGCGCGCGTGCGCACTGTGAGCGTCTTCGCGCGCATGGTGCCGGAGCAGAAGCTGCAGTTGGTGCGGGCCCTGAAGGCGAACGGCGAGGTGGTGGGCATGACCGGCGACGGTGTGAACGATGCACCGGCGTTGCGCGCGGCCGACATCGGGATCGCGATGGGCGCGCGTGGCACCGACGTCGCCCGCGAGTCAGCGGCACTCGTCATCACCGATGACGACTTCTCCTCCATCGCGAGTGGTGTCCGCCAGGGCCGCGGCATCTTCGACAATCTGCGCAAGGCCATGACCTACGTGATCGCGGTGCATGTGCCGATCTTCGGCATGGCATTGGTTCCCGTGTTCGTCGCAGACTGGCCACTCGTGCTGCTGCCGTTGCAGATCGCACTGCTGGAACTCATCATCGACCCCGCCTGCTCGGTGGTGTTCGAGGCCGAGCAGATCGACCCCCACATCATGGACCGGCCCCCGCGGGGGGTCGGCGCTCCCATGTTCGATCGGCGCACGCTGCTGCTCGCAGTCGCCCAGGGGGCCTCGATGTTGGCGGCGATCCTTGCCGTCTACCTGTGGGCGGTGTTCAGCGGATGCGAGGAGAGTGTGGTGCGCTCCTGCGCGTTCGTGACGCTCGTCGTCGGCAATGTCCTGCTCATCCTGGTGAATCGCTCCCATCGGCTGTCGGCAGTCGCGACGCTCCGGAAGCGCGCAAATCCCACGGTGAAGTGGATCGTCACCGGCGCCGCCTTCATGCTGATCGGCATGCTCGGGACGCCCGCCCTGCGCGCGTCCTTCCACCTGGGAGCGCTGACTCCGGGCGAGGCGCTCGTCTCGGTGCTGGCGGGCATCGTCGGGGTGTCGTGGTTCGAGGTCCACAAGGCGCTGGCGCCGGGATCCGGCAGCTGAACGCCTCCCGGACGGGTGCCGCGAGCACCTACTTGCGGCGCCTGCGCCAGCCGTGCTTCACCGAATTGGGCAGCTTCAGCACCAGTTCCTGTGTCGGCGGTCCCGGTTCCGGCACCTCGCGCAGCGCGGGCGCAGAGTGGTCCAGGGAGTCGGCCATGCGACCCAGCGTGGTGGCGATGTACATGCCGTGGCCGAACTGCTCGGAGTCGACCTGGGAGCGATCCTCGAGCAGTTGCTCGCTGAGATCGACGCCGGCCTGGCGCACATCCTCCGTCACCGCCGGGTCCAGCGGCAGGTCATCGGCATCGTGCAACTCGACCACGCTCGCGCTCATTGCGTAGCTGGCGGTGGACAGGGCGTCGGCGATCTGCTGGTTCAAGGACATGGGGAGCGCGCCCTCGACCGCCGAGTCGTAGAGCGTGCGCGCGATGTTCCGGACCTGCTCCACCGCGTGGTCGAGCGCGACCGCCCGCATGTACAGGTCGTCGGCCTCCGCGCGCACGGCGAGCGGGAACCACCGGGAGTAGGCACGCGCCTCCGTCGCCTGCGCGCGCACACGGGGGACACGCGCCACGAGCACGCGGCCCTTGGCCAGCCATTGGGCCGCCTCCTGGCGCTCGAAGCCGTCGGATACGCCGTGCGCCATCACGCCGAGCAACTCCGCGGCCGAGATGGCGAGCTGTGAGATCTCGTCAATGGTGCGGCCCGCGGGCGACTTGGGGTGCGAGAAGTACGACAGCACGATGGCGATCACCGTGCCGATGATGATGGACAGCAGGCGGTGCCAGGCCGTGTTCTCCGGCAACCCCGGCCCGATGACGATGAGGGCGGTGATGACGACGTTGATGGCGGCCGCGCTCCCCAGCCGCAGCGCCCTCGCGCCCACCGACGCCAGGCCCACGGTGATCCCCACGGTGATGAATCCGAGCCCGAACACGGCCTCGCTCAGCAGGCCGATGCCCGCCCCGATGGAGGTGCCGAGGATCTGCGAGAAGCCCTCGCGCACCGACTTGTGGACCGATACCTGCACGGTGAGGATGGCGGCGATGGCTGCGGTGACCCCGTTGCGGGGGAGGATGGCGTCCCCCACGATCCAGGCCAGGGCGCCGGCGGAGGAGGTCACGAGCACCTGCCGCACCCAGCGCCAACGGTCGGTGAAGAGCCGCACCAGGCGGCTGTTCACGAGGCGATCAAGAAGGGCCGGTCTCTGCATGGGGTCTCCGGTGCGCAGCCTTCCATGACGGCTCGCTCGGGGCACCCTGCCCAGGGTCCGGGGGCCACGCAGGAGGCTGCAGCCGGCCCGGAGGAGGGGCTAATGACAACGGTGTTGTTCGTCGTCTATCCTCAGGGGATCGACTTCGGCAGAGGGAGTACGGGTATGGAAGCGGCTCGCGAGTTCGACGCATCCGCCCAAGGTGGCCTGTCCGAGCGTGACGCCCGCATCCTCGAGTTCGAGCACACGTGGTGGCAGTACCCGGGCGCCAAGGAGGAAGCCATCCGTGAGATGTTCGAGATGAGCGCCACCCGCTACTACCAGGTGCTCAACGCGATCATCGACATGCCGGCCGCCCTGGAGCAGTCCCCGATGCTCGTGAAGCGGCTCCGTCGCATGCGCGATGCGCGTCAGCAGGCTCGCTCCGCCAAGCGGGTCGGCCTCACCAACTGACCTGCTCCACGATCTTCCGCAGGAAGATTCGCCGCCCCACTAGGGGAACACGGCCCGGCGCGCTACGCTTCGGGCGGTCCAAATCGCTTTTCCTGCTTCCGTGGGCACTGCACGACGAACGACCCGGCTCGGCCGTGGGCCGAGCTGCCCCATGAAGTAAGGAAACATGCATGTCTACACCGGTTACTGGAACGGTGAAGTGGTTCAACTCCGAGAAGGGCTACGGCTTCCTCTCGGTTGATGGCACTGATCGCGACGTCTTCGTTCACCACACCGCCATCGTCATGGACGGCTTCCGTGTGCTCGAGCAGGACCAGCGCGTCGAGTTCGACATCGTCGACGGACCCAAGGGTCCGCAGGCGGGTAACGTCAAGCTCGCCAGCTGACGCCACATCAAGCGCAAGCGGGCGGTCCCCCTCGGGGGGCCGCCCGCTTCCTTGTGCCCGCTTCCGGTTAGCACTCGACCAGGCAGACTGCTAATCTGCGGCTAGCACTCTCGGTGCCCGACTGCCAAGTCGGAACCGGGGGTCACCCCGAAATCTCCACGCGGGGTCGGCCGCTGCTCCCACGGGTGGCGGTACGCCCTGCCGTCGCGGGCACGCGTGGAGATCCCCACCGTCTTGGAGGACCAAGAACACATGTCGAAGATCATCGCTTTCGACGAAGACGCGCGCCGCGCGCTCGAGCGGGGCATGAACATCCTCGCCGACGCGGTCAAGGTGACGCTCGGCCCCAAGGGCCGCAACGTCGTGCTGGAGAAGAAGTGGGGCGCACCCACCATCACCAACGACGGTGTCTCCATCGCCAAGGAGATCGAACTCGAGGACCCGTACGAGAAGATCGGCGCGGAACTCGTCAAGGAAGTCGCCAAGAAGACCGACGACGTCGCCGGTGACGGCACCACCACCGCCACGGTCCTGGCCCAGGCGCTCGTCCGCGAGGGCCTGCGCAACGTGGCCGCCGGCGCCAACCCGATGAGCCTGAAGAAGGGCATCGAGGCCGCCGTCGCCGCCATCAGCGCCGAGTTGCTGGCCAGCGCCAAGAGCGTTGACAGCAAGGAGCAGATCGCGGCCACCGCGTCCATCTCGGCCGCTGACACCCAGATCGGCGACATGATCGCCGAGGCCATGGACAAGGTCGGCAAGGAAGGCGTCATCACCGTCGAGGAGAGCAACACCTTCGGACTCGAGCTCGAGCTCACCGAGGGCATGCGCTTCGACAAGGGCTACATCAGCCACTACTTCGTGACCGATCCCGAGCGCATGGAAGCCGTGCTCGAGGACCCGTACATCCTCATCGTGAACAGCAAGATCTCCTCGGTGAAGGACCTCGTGCCGGTGCTCGAGAAGGTCATGCAGACCGGCGCGGCCATCCTCATCATCGCCGAGGACGTCGAGGGCGAGGCCCTGGCCACGCTCGTCGTGAACAAGATCAAGGGCACCTTCAAGTCGCTCGCCGTCAAGGCACCGGGCTTCGGCGACCGCCGCAAGGCCATGCTGCAGGACATCGCCATCCTCACCGGTGGTCAGGTCATCAGCGAGGAGGTCGGCCTCAAGCTCGACACCGCCGACATCACGCTGCTCGGTCGTGCCCGCAAGGTCGTCGTGACCAAGGATGAGACGACGATCGTCGAGGGCGCTGGTGACGCAGACCAGATCGCTGGCCGCGTGAACCAGATCCGCGCCGAGATCGAGAAGTCGGACTCCGACTACGACCGCGAGAAGCTGCAGGAGCGCCTGGCCAAGTTGGCCGGTGGCGTCGCCGTCATCAAGGCGGGCGCAGCCACCGAGGTCGAACTCAAGGAGCGCAAGCACCGCATCGAGGACGCAGTGCGCAACGCCAAGGCCGCGGTCGAGGAGGGCATCGTCGCCGGTGGTGGCGTCGCCATCATCCAGGCCGCCGACAAGGCGCTCGCATCGCTGTCGCTCTCGGGTGACGAGGCCACCGGCGTGAACATCGTCCGGGTCGCCATCGAGGCCCCGCTCAAGCAGATCGCGGTCAACGCCGGTCTCGAAGGCGGCGTCGTGGTGGAGAAGGTGCGCAACCTGGCCGTCGGCCATGGCCTCAACGCGGCCACCGGCGAGTACGTCGACCTCATCAAGGCCGGCATCATCGACCCCGCGAAGGTGACGCGCTCGGCCCTGCAGAACGCCGCCTCCATCGCGGCGCTCTTCCTCACCACCGAGGTCGTCATCGCCGACAAGCCGGAGCCGAAGTCGGCCATGCCGGCCGGTGGCGGCGAAGGTGGGATGGACTTCTAGTCCGCTGCAACCCAGCACATCGGAAGGGCGGTCCCGGACGGGGGCCGCCCTTCCGCATGTCCGGCCACAGGATGCGCTCAGGATCGCCGCGCACGAGCGGGAGGGTGCGGTTCGGGCGCTCCGCCGCGCCTGATCGGTGCCGCGCCGACCGGCCCGGGCAGCCGCTCGTGGCTGTGCGACACAGCGCAATTCACTACGAGCACGTAACGAAACCCGGTGCACTGGGGGTCGGCATCCCCGCGTCTCACGAAACGTTCAGGCAATTCACTACGGTCCCGTAACGACTCCCTGTCGCCATTGCACCCCCGCAGGGCACGCGTAAGACTGCATGTATGCATTCCGTTTGGAAGTGCAATCAATTGCGGAGGAAAACCCAATGAGTTCACGTAAGGGAAGCGCGATCGCCGCAGCAGCTGCTGCCGCAATCGGCCTCTCGGTGTTGCTGGCCCCGGCCGCCAATGCCGCAAACCCGACCATCGTCGTATGGGCGGACATCTCGAAGGTCGATGGCATCAAGGCCATCGCCGCCAATTACACGGCCGCCGATGTCCAGGTCGTCAACAAGGCCAACCTCAAGGATTCGGTCGACGCACTCAAGGACGCAGCTGGCGCACCGGATATCGTCGTCTCCGCCCATGACTGGATCGGTGGACAGTCCTCCAACGGCATCATCGTCAAGCTGAGCGTCCCGGCACAGACCAAGGCCCAGTTCCCGCCTGCTGTGTACAACGCCTTCAACTACGGTGGCGACCAGTACGGCGTGCCGCTGTCGGTCGAGAACATCGCATGGGTCCAGAACGCCGCGATCATGGGCAAGAAGTGCCCGACCACACTCGCTGGTGCGCTGGCGACCATCGCCGCCTACGAGAAGAAGACGCACAAGAAGCTGGCTGAGAAGATCTCGGTCCCCGGCAACGACCCGTACCACTTCTTCCCGCTGGCCTCCGGCCTCGGCGCCTTCGTCTTCGGCACCAACGATGACGGTTCGCTGAACCCGAAGAGCGTCGGCTTCGACAACCCCACGTTCCTCAAGAACGTCAAGAAGTTCCTGCCCGTCTGGCAGAAGACCCACCTCTTCAGCAACTTCGCCGGCAAGGGCGCGGGCTCGGGCAACTGGGATCCGAACAACAACTACGCCACCGGCAAGGCTGCGGTGATCTTCACCGGTCCCTGGTACTCGACGCAGATCGACGCACTGAAGATCAAGTCCGTGTACTGCTCGTTCCCGAGCATCGTCAAGGGCATCATCAGCCGTCCGTTCTCCGGTGTGCAGGGCCTCACCGTCACCAAGTT
>JAJXSV010000272.1 GCA_021784375.1 Actinomycetes bacterium
TCTTGCTGTTGGCGCTGGCCCGCTTCCATCGGCGGGATCTGGCCAGCCCGTGAGTCGCGGTAGCCTTGGCGCAAGGAGGATCCATGGCTGAGACCAAGATCGAGATCGGTACCGAAACCAAGTCCGAAGGTGGCTGCGGCTGCGGTAACTGCAACTGCAACTGAGCCCCACACAGATCTCGACCGCCGAGCCCTCACGGGTGCGGCGGTCGTGTATTTCCTGAACCAGTGCGGTGGCTAACTCTGATCACTGGCGGCCTTGCGGCGCGCTGCCTTGCACTCATACATGGCCGCATCAGCGATCGCCGTGGCGCGATCGAAGTCTGCGTCGCTGCGCCACTCGGCGATGCCGTGCGAGAAGCCAATCGGAAAATCCGCGATGACTCGCGCGATGGCCTTAGCCGCTGCATCCAGCGAGGTCGCGGGCATCAGCACCATGAACTCGTCGCCTCCCGTACGCACCACACTGTCGTTGGGGCGCAGTCGTGCACGCAGCAGATCCACCACTTGCCTGAGCAGGGAGTCGCCGGCCTGATGGCCCTGCTCGTCATTGACGCGCTTGAAATCGTCGAGGTCAATCACCACGACGGCATTGGCCGGCTCGCTCTCCGTCGTGGTGTGCCGCTCGATGACACCACGTAGGCCGGTGCGACTCACGGCATCCGTGAGCTCATCGCGCAGGGCCAGGTGCTGGATACGCAACACGAGCGATCGAAGCATCATGGAGAGCAGCACGGCAGTGAGCGCTGTGGGGCCCCAGATGGCGATGGCTTCGTGCCGCTCCATGGTGCGGAACATGCCAATCGCTGACGCCGCCAACAGGCTCATCACATGCAACTGCACCTGGTGCCGTGGGAACCACATAGCCACGTACACGACCAGTACGACCAGCGTGAGCGCATTGCCGATGACATTCCCTCGATTGTTGGCCGCCAGCAGCAGCCAGAGGATGAAGAAGGCGCCCAGCGAGATACTGGCGTGCAGGAACCAGTTCGGCACCATATGCCAGGGATTCACCAGCACAAGCGTGATGAGCACGCTGACGATGAGATCCACCACCTGCGCCGGCACTGCTTGGCTGGAGCCGAAGACGATGACGAGGAGCAGGCCCAGCGACTTCATGCCGGTGATGAGTGCCAGCATCCACACTGGACCACGGAAGCCTCCGAGATCGCGCATGACGTGCGCCGCCGGCGCCTCGATGGTCGCCGGGCGCACCCAGTCAATCAGCCCCACGCCGGCGAGTTTACTGAGCCGCGATATGCGCCGGAGGTGCTTTGATTGGCCCGTGCACATCTCAGCGCGCGCGGACTACGGCATGCGTGCCCTCCTCGAACTCGCTGTGAGCGCAGGCCGCGATTCGGCAGTGCTGGTCAAGGGCGATGCCCTGGCAGAGGCCCAACAGGTGCCCATCAAGTTCCTCGAAGCCATCCTGCGCGACCTGCGCATGCACGGCATCGTCGAGAGCCGCCGGGGCATCGAGGGCGGTTACCGGCTGGCCAAGCCGGCCACTGAGATCACGGTGGCGGACGTCATTCGCGCCCTCGACGGGCCGCTGGCAGCGGTGCGCGGTCAGCGTCCGGAAACGCTGGAGTACAGCGGACCGGCGGCACACCTGCGTGACGTGTGGGTCGCTGCGCGCGTGGCCATCCGCAGCGCCCTGGAAGCGGTGTCGCTGCAGCAGGTTGCGGATGGCGAGCTGCCGCTCCCCATCACCGAGTTGCTGCAGGCACCCGGTGCCTGGGAGCGCCGCAGCTGAACCCGGGCCGGGAGTATCGGTTCAGCGGAACAGCACCATGGTGGATTGCGGTCCTACTTCCACCGTCGCTGACGGTTCACGCATGGGCACCGTGAAGCCGGCCCGCCATTCGTCGACCACGATGCCCCACAGCGCTCGCGCTGGCAGCGTGAAATCCAGGGCACGCGGCGCGCTGTTGTGCACGACCACGATCTCGGTCCAGGTGTCGCGGGTGGCCAGTCCGTTGAGGGAGTAGGCCACGATCTCGGGTGCGCTGTCGAGGAAGCGCAGATGGTGCCGCACCTCGTCCGCACTGCGCATGCGGAAGGCCGGGTGTGCCTTGCGCAGGGCGATGAGACCGCGCACGTACTCCACCATCTCGAAGCGCTCAACCCGTTGTTCCCAGCGCAGCGCGTTCACGTCATCGCCGGAGGCATAACTGTTGTCGTTGCCCTGCTTGGAGCGCATGAAGTCCTGACCGGCATGCAGAAAGGGCAGGCCCTGCGCAAGCAGCACTATGGACGTGGCCAGCCGGAAGCAGCGAGCGCGCTCGTCGGCGGTGGCATCGGGCATGCTCGCGGCCAGTTTGTCGATGAGCGTCATGTTGTCATGTGCCTCGACGTAGTTCACGGCCTGCCCGGCTTCGATCTCGCCCCACATGCCGCCAATGGATTCGTTGTAGCGCAGGTTGCCGACGATGCCGTCGAGCACGCCCTCGCGACGCGCGAGCTCGCCCTGCACGTAGCCGCGATCCCCGTGTGAAAACACCGAACCCTTCACGGCGTCGCGCAGCACGTCATTGAAGAAGCCGGTGCGCGGCAGTTGCGCGGCGTTGAGCGCATCAGCCTTCTGCTGATCCGGCAACAGATTGCCCATGGTCCACCCCTCACCGATGATGAGGATGGTGGGATCGATGGCATCGAGTGCCACCCGCACCTGACGCATGGTCTCCACGTCGAGGATGCCCATGAGATCGAAACGGAAACCGTCGAGATGGAATTCGCGCGCCCAGTAGGCCACGGATTCCACGATGTACTTGCGCACCATGGGGTGTTCGGACGCGATCTCATTGCCGCAGGCGCTGGCATTGCCAAAGGAACCGTCGGCATTGCGTCGGAAGAAGATGCCCGGTGCCAGCTTCTCGAAGGCGTGCGATGCCGCGTCGAAGACATGGTTGTACACGACATCCATGACAACGCGCAGCCCATCATCGTGCAGCGACTGGATGGTCTGCTTGAGCTCCGTGATGCGCACGAACGGATTGCCGGCATCCGTGGCATAGCTACCATCGGGAACGTTGTATTGCACGGGGTCGTAGCCCCAGTTGTACTGGCCAGGATCGCGCTCATCGACGGATCCGAAGTCATAGATCGGCAACAGCTGCAGATGCGTGATGCCGAGTTCGCGGATGGGGTCGATGCCACTGCGATTTCCGGTCGGGGTCATGGTGCCGTGCTCGGTGAAGGCCAACCACTTTCCGCGATGTTCGGCGCTGATGCCGCTGGCTGGATCCATGGAGAAATCTCGGGTGTGGATTTCATAGAAGACGGCATCCACCGCCTGTCCACTGAAAGGCGGGCGCTCCTCCGTCCAACGCGGGGGGTTGGTGCGGGCAAGATCCACGACCACGCTGTGCCCGGCGTTGATGGTGGAGGCACGACCGTAGGGATCAATGGCGTCCCGCCACTCGCCGTTGATCTTGGCGCGGTACAGATATTCGACACCGTGCAGGTCGCCGTCCACCGAAGCCACCCAGCTGCCGTGCCGGTCCGCGCCCATGGGATGTTCCTGCGGCTCGCCTCGGAAGAGCACCAACTGCACATCCGTTGCCATCGGTGACCACACCCGGAAACTGGTGAAGGAGGGTGCGTAGCTGCTCCCCAAGTCCTCGCCCTCATAGGGGTTGTTGACTTCGGTTCCATCGTTGTGCAACGCGCACGCCCTTTCCGATCCCGAAACCATACGCGCCGGCCCGGGCTTAGGCTGCCAAGGTGAGTGCTTGGCTGACGAGGAACGTGAAACTGCTGTCGGGCGTATCGCTGGCCCAGGATGCGGCCAGCGAATTGTTGTATCCACTCATGCCCATCCTGCTCACGTCAGTGCTGGGCGCACCCGCGGCAGTGGTCGGCATCATTGAAGGAGTGGCCGAGGGAGCGGCGGCGCTGCTCAAGTACC
>JAJXSV010000273.1 GCA_021784375.1 Actinomycetes bacterium
GTCACCAGCAACAAGATGGACAAGACGGTTGTAGTGACCGTCGAGGACAAGTACCGCCACCCCGTGTACGGCAAGATCGTGAGCCGCAGCTCCACGCTGAAGGCGCACGACGAGGACAACGCATGTGGTGTCGGTGATCGCGTGTTGGTCATGGAGACGCGACCGCTCTCGGCGACGAAGCGCTGGCGCGTTGTCGAGATCCTCGAGAAGGCGAAGTAACCGATGATTCAGCAGGAGTCGCGAGTGCGCGTCGCCGACAACACCGGTGCGAAGGAACTCCTTTGCATCCGCGTGCTCGGTGGTTCGTCACGTCGCTACGCAGGTATCGGTGACGTCATCGTCGCCACCGTCAAGGACGCCATCCCCGGCGGCAACGTGAAGAAGGGTGACGTCGTCAAGGCGGTCATCGTCCGCACGGTGAAGCAGCGTCGGCGTCCCGATGGCTCGTACATCCGCTTCGACGAGAACGCGGCCGTCATCCTCAAGGCCGACGGCGAGCCGCGCGGCACGCGCATCTTCGGTCCTGTGGGCCGTGAGCTGCGCGAGAAGAAGTTCATGAAGATCGTGTCACTGGCACCGGAGGTGATCTGACATGGCAAAGGTGAAGAAGGGCGACGTCGTCCTCGTCATCGCCGGCAAGGATCGTGGCGTCAAGGGCAAGGTCCTCAAGGTCCTCGCGGACCAGGACAAGGTGCTCGTCGAGGGCGTCAACCGCGCCATCAAGCACACCAAGATCACCGACACCTCCCGTGGCGGCACGCAGGGTGGGATCGTGCACGAAGAGGCACCGATCCACGTCTCCAACGTGCAGGTCATCGGCGATGACGGCAAGGCGACCCGCCTGGGTAGCCGCAAGGAGAAGGTGGAGAAGCGTCGCACTGACGGCTCCACGTACGAAGCAGAGCGCAACGTTCGCATCGAACGCAGCTCGGGCAAGGACATCTGATGGCAGCAGCGACCGCTACCGAACCGCGCCTCAAGGCGCGCTACAAGGCTGAGATCGTTCCCGCGCTCAACGCCGAGTTCAAGTTCGACAACATCATGCAGACGCCTCGCGTCGTCAAGGTTGTCGTGAACATGGGTGTTGGCGAAGCCGCCAAGGACTCCAAGCTCATCGAGGGCGCGATCAAGGACCTCATGGCCATCACCGGCCAGCGTCCGCAGATCACCAAGGCGCGCAAGTCCATCGCCCAGTTCAAGCTGCGCGAGGGCATGCCCATCGGCGCCCACGTGACCCTTCGCGGGGACCGCATGTGGGAGTTCCTCGACCGTCTGCTCACCGTGGCCCTGCCCCGTATCCGCGACTTCCGCGGCCTCAACGGCAAGCAGTTCGACGGCCAGGGCAACTACACGTTCGGCCTGAACGAGCAGTCGATGTTCCACGAGATCGACCAGGACAACATCGACCGTGTTCGTGGCATGGACATCACCGTGGTCACCACGGCGAAGAACGATGACGAGGGTCGCGCGCTGCTCAAGCAGCTCGGCTTCCCCTTCAAGGAGAACTGAAATGGCCAAAACATCACTGAAGGTCAAGGCCGCCCGCAAGCCGAAGTTCGCGGTCAGCAGCTACACGCGCTGCCAGCGCTGCGGCCGCTCGCACTCCGTCTACCGCAAGTTCGGCCTCTGCCGCATCTGCCTTCGCGAGATGGCACACCGCGGCGAACTGCCCGGCGTCACCAAGAGCTCCTGGTAACCACCTAACGTCGCAGGTCCGGATCCCGGAAACCGCGATGAGAAAGGGCGACAGCCCAATGACAATGACTGATCCGATCGCAGACATGCTCACGCGTCTGCGCAACGCGAATTCGGCCTACCACGACACCGTCGTGATGCCGTACTCGAAGATGAAGGCCGGCATCGCCGAGATCCTGAAGTCCGAGGGCTACATCGCGTCCTGGGACTCCCGCGACGCCGAGGTCGGCAAGGACCTCATCCTGTCGCTCAAGTACGGTCCTTCGCGCGAGCGCTCGATCGCCGGCGTGCGCCGAGTCAGCAAGCCCGGTCTTCGCGTGTACGCGAAGTCGACCGCACTGCCGCGCGTGCTCGGCGGGCTCGGCATCGCGATCATCTCCACGTCCACCGGACTGCTCACTGACAAGCAGGCCGCCAAGAAGGGTGTAGGCGGAGAAGTCCTCGCCTACGTCTGGTAAGCGGAGGTCGTCATGTCACGTATTGGACGTATGCCCATCACAGTTCCGAGCGGTGTCAGCGTTGATATCGCGGGACGCGCTGTCACGGTGAAGGGCCCCAAGGGCGAGCTCTTCCGCGAGATCGCGGCACCGATCGAGATCGCCAAGGGCGACGACGGCTCGCTGGCCGTCACGCGCCCGAACGACGAGCGCATGTCGAAGGCGCTGCACGGCCTCTCCCGCACGCTGGTGAACAACATGATCATCGGTGTGACCGAGGGCTATGTGAAGAAGCTGGAGCTCTCCGGCACCGGTTACCGCGTGGTGCTCAAGGGCACGGACCTGGAGTTCGCGCTCGGCTACAGCCACCCCATCGTCATCACCCCGCCCGCAGGCATCACCTTCTCCGTCGAGACGCCGACCAAGTTCTCGGTCTCGGGCATCGACAAGCAGCTCGTCGGCGAGGTGTCCGCGAAGATCCGCAAGCTCCGCAAGACCGACCCGTACAAGGCCAAGGGCGTCAAGTACGAAGGCGAAGTCATCCGCCGCAAGGCTGGTAAGGCTGGTAAGAAGTAATGTCAATCACTCGATTCGGCAAGCACAAGGCTGCAAAGTCGGTTTCGCGCCGTCGTCGTCACGTTCGCCTGCGCAAGCGCATCAGCGGCACGGCAACGGTTCCGCGCCTCGTCGTGACGCGCTCGACGCGTCACATGTTCGCGCAGGTCGTGGACGACGTGGTCGGGAAGACCCTCGCGTCGGCGAGCACCTTCGAAGTGGATCTGCGATCCGCCGAGGGTGACAAGACGGCCAAGGCCCGCCAGGTCGGTGCACTCCTCGCGGAGCGCGCCAAGGCCGCCGGCATCGACGCTGTGGTCTTCGACCGCGGCGGCTCCCAGTACACCGGTCGCGTTGCGGCCCTGGCAGAAGGCGCCCGCGAGGGCGGCCTTGCCTTCTAACGAGAGGGAAGAGTCATGGCTGTAGCAGGTCAGAGCAGTAACCGTCGCGGTGGCACCACCGGTGCCGCTGGCGGCGACCGCCCGGAGCGCGGGGAGCGTCGCGGACGTCGTGACGATCGTGCAGCAGCACCGGTCGAGAAGTCGCAGTTCATCGAGCGCGTGGTGTTCATCAACCGCGTCGCCAAGGTGGTCAAGGGCGGTCGTCGCTTCAGCTTCACCGCGCTGGTCGTGGTCGGCGACGGCGACGGCACCGTGGGCGTCGGCTACGGCAAGGCCAAGGAAGTGCCGGCCGCCATCGCCAAGGGCGTCGAGGAGGCCAAGAAGGCCTTCTTCAAGGTCCCGCGCCTGCAGAGCACCATCCCGCACCCCGTGCAGGGTGAGGCGGCTGCCGGTGTCGTGATGTTGCGGCCCGCTTCCGCCGGTACCGGTGTCATCGCCGGTGGCCCGGTGCGTGCCGTGCTGGAGTGCGCCGGCATCCACGACGTGCTCTCGAAGAGCCTGGGCTCGTCGAATGCCATCAACATCGTGCATGCGACGGTCGCTGCGCTCAAGATGCTCGAACACCCCGAGCAGGTTGCGGCGCGTCGCGGCCTGCCCCTGGAGGATGTCGCACCCGCGGCGCTCCTTCGTGCACGTGCAGGAGTCAACGCATGAGCCCTCGTCTCAAGGTCACCCAGAGGAAGTCCCCGGTCGGCGGCCTGCCGCAGCACCGTGAGACCCTTCGCTCGCTTGGTCTCAAGCGCATCGGCGATGTCGTGGTGAAGGAAGACCGCCCTGAAATCCGAGGCATGGTTCGCGCCGT
>JAJXSV010000274.1 GCA_021784375.1 Actinomycetes bacterium
GATCAACAGCGACCCGAAGATCAGGAAGTTGAACGAGGGGAAGTCGATGTTGGTGTTGAAGGCGCCGTTCACGGTGTTGCCGAACTGCTGCAAGCCGATGCCGTTGATCCAGGAGAGCACGATCGCACCCACCATCACGCCCCAGACGTTGCCCATGCCGCCGAGCACAACCATGGCCAGGATGAGGATGGAAATCGAGAAATTGAAGCGTTCGGCGAAGATGCCGTTGATGTGGGTTGCGAAGACCACGCCACCCAGCCCGCCCGAGAATGCGCCGACTGCATAGGCAGCCAGCTTGGTGCGCATGAGCGGCACGCCCATCATGCTGGCTGCCAATTCATCTTCACGAATGGCCAGCCAGGCCCGGCCCAGACGACCCTGGCGGAGACGCAACGACACCATCACCATGCCCGCGCAGATCACGGCGTAGATGACGAACTTGTAGTCGAGATCGAAGGGGCCGAGATTGCGGAAGCCGAAGAAGCGAATGGGATCGATGGGCGTGATGCCCTGATTGCCGTTGGAGAGGTTGAAGCCGTTGATGTCCTGGCCGTTGATGAACACCTGGGGGATGATCTCGCCGAAGCCCAAGGTGACGAGTGCCAGGTAGTCGCTCTTGAGGCGCAGCGTCGGCGCACCGATGATGATGCCCCAGATGGCACAGAAACCTCCGGCAGCGAGCAGCACCCACCAGAAGGTGACGTGGATGCCCATCTCCAGGCCCGGGGCCGGATTGCCGAAGATGTTGATCTTGAAATTCCCGAGGAACGACGACATCAGCCAACCGGCGACATAGCCGCCGATGGCCCAGAAGGCCACGAAGCCCAGGTCAAGCAGGCCGGCGTAGCCGACGACGACGTTGAGGCCCAGGGCCATGATGATGTAAACGATCATCTCGTTGGTGTTGGCGTTGGAGAACCATCCCTGCACGAAATCGTGCAGCCACGAGGGACCGTTGGGAACGATCCAGTGGTACAGCACGAACAGGAACACTGCCACCGCTGTGAAGCCGATCGCCCAACGACGGTTGCTGCGATCTTCGATTGCCTTGTGGCCCGTCATGTCACACCTTCTCCGTGACGTTCTTGCCGAGTAAGCCGGCCGGTCGGAACACCATCAGCAGGATGAGGATGGTGAAGACCACTGACTGTGACCACTGCTGGCCAAGGCCATAGGAGAGGCCGTCGTTCAGGCCCTGGATGAGGCCGATAAGCAGTCCGCCCAGCACAGCGCCGGCCAGGTTGCCGATGCCGCCGAGCACGGCGGAGGTGAAGGCGATGAGGCCCAGTTGATAGCCGAGGTTGTAGGCAGTGCTTCCCACCACCTGTTGGTACATGAGGCCCGCGGCACCGGCCAGTGCACCACCGATGCCGAAGGTGAAGGCGATGGTGCGATCGACGTTGATGCCCATGAGTCGTGCCGCATCCTGGTCCTGTGCAGTGGCCCGCATGGCCCGGCCCTGCTTGGTCTTGGTCACCAGCCAGGTCAGGATGAGCAGCATGGGGATGGTGACGGCGAAGATGATGACCGTCTTCACATCGATGACCACGCCATTGATGTTGAACTGCGTGTTGGGCAGCACGGTCTGCCACTGGCGCTGACCGGAACCGTTCCAGTGCAGGCCCACGAACTGCAGCACGAAGGAGACACCGACGGCGGTGATGAGCGGCGCCAACTTCGGTGCCCGACGCAGCCGGCGGTAGGCAAAACGCTCGATTCCGATGTTCAGTCCGCCGCAGAAGGCCATGGAAACGATCATGGCCACTGCGAAGGCGCCGTACCCAGCCAGGCTGGGTGCCTTCTGTCCGAACACGGTGGTGATGATGAACGCCGACATCATGGTGCCGAGCATGAAGAGATCGCCGTGCGCGAAGTTGATGAGCTGGATGATGCCGTACACCATGGTGTAGCCGAGGGCGATCAGTGCATACAAGGCACCGTTCTTCAGCCCGTCAATGGCCACCGTGAAGAACTGCGCCGGGTCATGGAAGAGGTTGACACCCAGCCAGAAGGCGAGTCCCAGAAGGATGAGGCCGCCACTGATCTTGTAGGTGAGGTCTTTGGGGTCGAGGCGGGGCGCTCGAGGCGCCGCCGTCGACATTGGCGTTGCTACGTCCGCTGGCATGCATACATCCTGCTGGAAGAGTAGGGATGGTCGGTTGGTGGAGGAGTGCGGGGGGGCGAGGCCCGAGCTGATCGGACCCCGCCCCCCCATTGCTCTCGCTGCCGCTACTGGACAGTCCAGGGCTTGAGCGTGACTTCCTTGTTGTTGCTGACGGTGAGGATAGTCATGTCGTGCGCAGTGGTGTCACCCGTTGCCGGATCCAGATGAATCTCCTTGCCCAGCATGGAGATATCAGCGGGAACCGTTACTCCGCTGCCGCCGAGGACTGCACTGGTGAGGCCAGCACGCGTTCCGTCGGAAGCCTCGATACCCGCGAGGATGACCTGCAGAGCAGCAACCGCGTAGATGGAGTACGAGTTCTGCAGCGAGTGGCCGTACTTCTTCTGGAAGGCATCATTGAACGAGGCGGGCTTGCCACCACGCTTGATGAGCGAATCCGCAGCCAGACCGGAGAAGGTCATGTACGCACCCTGAGCTTCAGGCAGGTTGTCGAACTCCGAGTAACCGACGAAGCCATCAGGCACGATCAGCTTCACCTGCTGGTTGTCGCCGAGAACGCCGACCTTGTCCTTGACGATCTGGCCGCCGTTCATGTCGTAGGTTGCGCCGACGTAGATGCAGTCCACGCCGCCGATGCCCTTGATCTTGTTGAACAGTGCTGAGTAGTTCGGCTGCTTCGGGTCGTAGGCCTCCATGCCCGCGACCGTGATGCCCTGACCGGGAGCGGCGTCGGCGAAGGCCTTGGCCACACCCATGCCGTACGTCGAGTTGTCATCGAGCACGTAGCACTTCTTGACCTTGAGGTCCTGGGCCGCGAACTGCGCGCCGCCGGCACCCTGGAAGTCGTCAGTCGCGATCACGCGACCGTAGTTGCGCTTGCCGGTCGGGTAGTACTTCTGCGGTTCACCCGGGTCCCAGGCCTTGGTCAGGCCGGGGTTGGTGTTGGCGTTGGAAACCATGAGCATGGGACCGTTGGGGTCCTGGTTCAGGATGGGGACGATGATCTTGGCGCAGCCGGAGTTGAAGGTGCCCATGACCGCGATCTCCGCCGCGTTGGCGACATGGTCCTGTGCGTTCTTGGCGCACTGCGCGTCATCCCATGAGCCCTTGGCTGCGGTGGAATCGTCGTAGGCCTTGAAGTTCAGGGAGTAGACGGTGCCGTCCTTGGCTGTGACCTTGTTCCCGATCTGATCGAGGTAGAGCTGCATCGCGTTGTTGGCTTCGGTGTTCTGATCCTTGTTCGTGCCCTGCAGCGGCAGGTCGGACGAGATCGTGAGCGACTTGCCGCCGCCACCTGAGGAGCCTCCGCACGCTGCAAGGAGCAGACCAGCCGTCGCGGCAAGTGCTGCGCCCTTGAGGGTTTTGTTCATGCTGTCCCTTTCGGTTACACAGGCCGACCGCAGGCGCTGATCGGCGTTGCGCTGCGAATACTCCTGTTCGCGACGCCCCCCGACCACGGGCAAACGATTACAAGGCTGTTACAAGCCATAATGCGCGCCGAAGGGCCGGTAAGCGGCGCCTAATCTGCGGTGGACGACAGAACCTGTTCTGCGATTGCGCGCATGGAGCTGCGTCGGTCCATGGCCGCCTTCTGCAGCCATCGGAAGGCTGCACTCTCGTCGATGCCCAAGCGCTGCTGCAAGGCCGACTTGGCGCGCTCGATGAGCTTGCGCGTGGCCAGCCGATCCTCGAGCGTGGCCACTTCCGTCCGCAATGATTGCGTGCGCTCGAAGCCCGCCCGGGCCACGGCAATGGC
>JAJXSV010000275.1 GCA_021784375.1 Actinomycetes bacterium
CTCGTGCTCCTGCGCATCTTCACGCCCGCTCCCACGGACCAGGTCGCGATCCCCGACCTCCAGGGGCTCACCATCTCGCAGGCCACGAAGTTGCTGCAGAACACCGGGCTGTTGCTCGGCGACCAACTCCCGCAGGCGTCCACCGACCGACCAAAGGACACCATCATCAGCCAGTCACCGGCGCGTGACATCCTGGTGAGCAAGGGCAGCACGGTGGACATCGTGATCAGTACCGGACCAGGTCAGGTGGCAGTCCCCAACGTGGTGGGCATGGTGACCGTGGATGACGCGCGAGTGGCCCTGACCAAGGCCAACCTCACGCTCGGCACGGTGACCCAGCAGAGCGCGGACGCGGCCGCCGGCACCGTCATCAGCAGTGATCCGGTCGCGGGCATGATGGTCGACCCCGGCAGCACCGTCTCGCTGGTCATCTCGAGCGGGCAGATCAACGTGCCCAATGTGGTTGGCGAACCGGCCACGCAGGCCGAGGCTGAGCTCACGAACCTCGGGTTCAATGTCAGTCACGTGACCCAGGTGGACACGACGGTCGCAGCCGGAACCGTGCTGTCGCAGACGCCTGTCGGTGGCACCAGCCAACCGCAGGGTTCCACGGTGACGATCACGGTGTCGACGGTCTCCTGAACCAGCGCGGTTCCGGAGCGCACGAACGTGTCCACCGGATTCACCGTCACGGCCTGCACCGACACGAGCACGCCGGTCGGGCCGGGTGACGGCACCGGCAACCCGCCGTACCGGACGTTCTCGGCCGGCCCCAACTGCTCGACGTAGGCGGCGTCCATCACTTCCGGCAGCTCAATCAGGGTGGTCGGGGACGAGGTCAGCCGATGAGTGGTGCCAGCCCCGCCGAGCGCGCCACCGCGCCCTGGTCGCCACAGGCCTCGAGCCAGTTGGCGAAGATGCGGTAGCCGCCCTCGGTGAGTACTGATTCCGGGTGGAACTGCACGCCCTCGATGGCGTACTGGCGGTGCCGGATACCCATGATCACACCGGACTCGCTGCGTGCCGTCACCTCGAGCTCGTCGGGCACGGTCGCATCCTCGACGGCGAGCGAGTGGTAACGAGTGGCCGTGAACGGGCTGGGCAGGCCACGGAACACCCCCTGCTCCTCGTGCGACACCTGCGAGGTCTTCCCGTGGAGCAGTTCCGGCGCCCTATCCACGGTGGCGCCATAGACCGCGGCGATGGCCTGGTGGCCGAGGCACACCCCGAACACCGGCACCTTGCTCGCAGCGGTCCGGATGAGCTGCATGCTCACTCCTGCGCTCTCGGGGGTGCCCGGTCCAGGGGAGATGAGGATGCCGTCGTAGCCGAGTGCGGCCTCCATGTCCACGTCATCGTTGCGGTGCACGTCGACCTCGGCACCGAGTTGCACCAGGTAGGAGACGATGTTGAACACGAAGGAGTCGTAGTTGTCCACGACGAGGATGCGCGTCATCACTGCTCCCTTCCGTCTCGGAGCCTAGAGCGTCTGTGCAGAGGGCAGGGCGATGGACCCCGTGAAGGCCGGCATCTCGATGAGGTTCGATGCCATCACCGAGTAGCCCAGGCCGTACACCCGGGCCAGGTCCTCGATGAGCTGGACACCTTGGTTCGAGGCCAGCGCATGCTGGAGGTTGGCGCTGTCCCCGATGGCCGAGATCCGGTACGGGGGCGAGTACACGCGGCCCTGCAGGAGCAGGGTGTTGCCCACGCACTTCACGGCCGAGGTGGCGACCAGTCGCTGATCCATGACCATGATGGCCTCGGCGCCACCGCGCCAGAGGGCGTTCACGACCGCCTGCACGTCCTGCTGGTGGATGACCAGGTTGTCCGGATCCACGCCGTTCAAGTTCGCCTCATGGGGTGCGTCATTGAGCGTCACTGCGACACCCGGGCCGCTCACCGCGCTCAATCCGGCGATCGGCGTCAGCGTCGCCAGTTGCCTGCGGGCATCCGACAGGCCGACGCCTCCGATCTGGGAGGCCAGGCGATTCACGGAGTTGCGCAGCGCGTCGGTGGCTGCCGCCTCCTGACGCAGTTGCTCGCTCTGCCGCACCACGAGGTCGCGCAGGGTGCCCAACCGCCCCCCGCGCAGATCGGTGCCGTGGGACGCGATCGCGGAGGTCGCCATGCCGAAGCCCGCCAGGATGGCGATGGCCCCGGTGGCAACATGCAGGGGCCTGACCTTCATGGCGCAACCGTACGCCGGGCACCATCTAGCATTGGTGCACTCAGCACGTACGGAGAGCCCGATGCCAGTCTCGAAGGTCCGCAAGAAGAAGCAGTCGCACCAGGTCGGTGCGGCGGTTGCAGATCAGCACACGCCGATGCACATCGGCCCCAAGCCGTGGTTGGCGCCGGTCATGGTCGGCTCGCTCGTATTCGGCCTGCTCTGGATCGTGGTCTTCTACCTCGCCGGCGACCGCATCGGGTTCATGCAGAGCATCGGCAACCTGGGCAACGTGCTCATCGGCTTCGGCTTCATCGGCGTGGGCTTCGCCCTCTCCACCAAGTGGCGCTAACTACACCACTGTAATTATCCCCAGCTGGGGATTAGCTGTGGATACCGAGCAACGTGGGCAATTCCGCCGTGATGCCGGTGGTCCGCAATTGCACCAGGAGCACCAGGAGCACCACCATCCCGAGCGGCGCCAGCGCCTGCACGAGCCGTTGACGACGGCCGGGGATGAGCGTCCAGCCGATCAGGGCGCCGGTCACCAAGCCGCCCAGGTGGGCATGCCAATCAACGCCCGGGATGATGAAGCCGAGCACCAGGTTGAGCCCGATCATGGTGAGCACTTCCTGGGTGTTGATGCGCAGTTCGCGACCGATCATGAACATGGCACCGAAGAGCCCGAAGATGGCACCGGACGCACCGACGCCCGCGACCAGGGGGCTGTTGAACCAATAGGACGACACCGCGCCGCCCAGCCCCGCCACCATGAAGAGGGTCAGGAAGCGGGCATGGCCGAGCGCGGCCTCCAAGGAGCGACCCATGATCCAGAGCACGAGCATGTTCATGCCCAGGTGCAGCAGTCCGGCGTGGACGAAGATCGAGGTGATGAGCCGGTAGTACTCGCCGCGTCCGGCGATGCCGATGGGCCACAGCGAGTACTCCTGCACCCAACCCGAACTCGTGCCCAGGCCCAGGTATCCGAGCAGTTGCACGAGGACACAGAGCCCGATGATGCCGTAGGTGACACGGGGGGCGAACAGCCGTACGGCGTGCGCGCGGCCCTCAGCTACGCACCCGGGGCACTGGAAGCCGACCGGGGCGGCCACCATGCACTCGGGGCAGATGGGCCGGCCACAGCGACTGCACGACACATGGGTGACCCGGTCCGCATGGCGATAGCAGACCGGGTCCGAGATGCCGTCGAAGCTCATGCCTCGATGGTGATCGACGAGATGACGACGTCCTCGAGCGGCCGATCCTGGCGGCCGGTGGGTACAGTGCCGATCTTGTCGACTACGGCGCGCGAGGGTGCGTCCGCCACCTCACCGAAGATGGTGTGCTTGAAGTTGAGCCAGGTGGTGGCGCCGAGCGTGATGAAGAACTGCGAGCCATTGGTACCCGGACCGGCATTCGCCATCGCGAGCAGGTAGGGCTTGGCGAACGTGAGCTCGGGGTGGAACTCGTCCTTGAAGGTGTAGCCGGGGCCGCCCATGCCGGTGCCCTCCGGGTCCCCGCCCTGCACCATGAAGCCCGAGATCACGCGATGGAAGATGACGTTCGTGTATAGCGCGCCCTCGCCGGGCTTGCCGTCGCGCTTCTTCCAGGTCTGGCTGCCGTCGGCCAAACCGACGAAGTTCTTGACCGTGGCCGGCGCGTGGTCAGGGAAGAGGTTGATCTTGATGTCACCAAGG
>JAJXSV010000276.1 GCA_021784375.1 Actinomycetes bacterium
GGGCTTGACGTACATCTGGGTGGATGCGTCCGAGAGCTTCTTGGCGCCGGCACTGTCGAAGGTGAGGTCCACCTGCCAGCTGGTGCCCGATTGCGGGATTCCGGCGGTGGCGTTGGTCACGTTGGTGCCCTGGATGAAGGCGGGCTCCAGCAGGTACTTCAGCGAGCCGTCACGGGAGCAGGTTACGAGGAACTTGGTGTCGTCGGACACGAATCCGCCCTGACGGTTCGCCGACTTGCTGCAGTCGATGCCCTTGTAGGCGTCGGCAAGTGCTGCGGCGGAGCTGGCCTGCTGCCAACCCTGGTCCTTGGGGGCGGCGGTGCTGGTGTCAGTGACCGCGCCCGTGATGTCCTCCTGGACGACCGGGCGGAACTCCAGCTTGGCCGTCTGCTTGAGGGTCTCCGCGATGCCCTGCTCACTGACGCCGGGCACGGAGACCACGATGGCCGCGTTGGCACCACTGCCCTGCGTGGTCACGTCAGCCTCCGCGACGCCTAGGCCGTTGACGCGCTGGCGAATGATGTCCACGGCCTGCAGCATCTGCGCGTCAGTGACGGCGCCGCTGCCGGGTCGGGGTGTGAGCGTCACCTGGGTGCCGCCGCGCAGGTCTAGACCGAGGCGCGGGGCATGGTCGGTGTTGGGGAACCAGGTCCATACGGCGAGGGCAGCCAGCAGGATCACGAAGATCCCGAAGGTCCTCCCGTATTGGGGGCGTGGAGCAGCCACGATGAGTCCTTCCGATGACGGCACTCGCCGCACAACGTACGTAACAAACTCCCGAAGTCTAGTGATTGACGGGAGCACAGGCGCGCAGGCGCAGCGGGCTCAGAAGGCAGTGGGCTCAGAAGATCGTGGCCTGAGGGCCTGATGGCAGTGCCAGACCCAGATGCGCATATGCGGAGGCGGTGGCAACGCGACCACGCGGGGTGCGGGCGATGAGGCCACGCCGCACCAGAAAGGGCTCAGCGACCTCCTCCACGGTGGATGCCTCCTCCCCTACGGCGACGGCCAAGGTGCTGATGCCCACCGGCCCGCCTCGGAAGGTGGTGACCAGCGCTGTGAGCACAGCACGGTCGAGACGGTCAAGCCCCATGGGGTCGACGTCGAAGAGGTCCAGCGCGGCATGCGCCAACTGCAGGCTCACAGCGCCATCGGCATTCACCTGCGCAAAGTCGCGCACCCGACGCAGCAGCCGGTTGGCGATACGTGGTGTGCCGCGGGATCGACCGGCAATGAGTTCCGCTGCATCAGCAGCGACCGCGATGTGCAGGCGCTCCGCGCTTCGACGGATGATCGACGCCAGTTCCGTGTCCTCGTAGAAATCTAGATGGGCGGTGTAACCGAAACGATCACGCAGGGGTCCCGGAAGGGTTCCCGAGCGAGTGGTGGCGCCAACCAGGGTGAAGGCCGGCAGTTGCAAGGGGATGGCAGTGGCGCCGGGACCCTTTCCCACGATGATGTCGACGCGGTAGTCCTCCATGGCCACGTACAGCATTTCGGCCGCAGGCTTGGCGATGCGGTGAATTTCGTCGATGAAGAGCACTTCGCCTGGCGACAGCGACGACAGCACCGCGGCCAGATCGCCGGCATGCTGGATGGCAGGACCGGAGGTGATGCGGAGCGGCACACCGAGCTCACGCGACACGATGGTCGCCAGGGTGGTCTTGCCCAGCCCTGGCGGACCCGCAAGCAGTACATGGTCGGCCGCTCCGCCACGCTGTTGGGCGGCGGCCAGCAGCAGGCTGAGCTGTTCCCGCACGCGCGTCTGTCCCACGAATTCCGACAGATCGCGGGGCCGCAGCGCGCCTTCCACCGCCAGGTCATCCACATGCGCGGTTGCGTCGACCAATTCCTCGTCGTGCATCAACGCCTACCCAGCAACTGCAGCGCCGCGCGCAGGGCATCGGCCACTTCGGGCGTTCCGCCCTGCTCAGCGACGGTCTCCACCGCGGACTCGGCTTGCGGGGCCGACCAGCCCAACCCGATGAGCGCCTCGCGAACCGAGGCCTGCCAATCAGGGGCCATGGATGCGCTGCCCTGCAGGCGATCCCGCAATTCCACACACATGCGTTCTGCTCCCTTGCGCCCGATGCCCGGAATGCGCGTCAGGAGCGCGAAGTCATTGTTGGCGATGGCGGTGGCCAGACGATCCGGGTCGAGAGTGGACAGCGCCGCCAGGGCGATCCGCGGTCCGATGCCCGAAACGGAGAGCAGGAGCGTGAAGGCGTCGCGTTCCGCCGTGTCCAGAAACCCGAACAGTTGCCACGAGTCCTCGCGCACGACCAGAGTGGTCGGCAGTGTCGCCTCGCTGCCCACCCGCGCCGCCGCCAGCGCCCGGGGCGTGCATGAGAGTCGCAGCCCCAATCCGTGGAGATCGACCACCAGCGCTGAGGCATCGCGGGCCAGGACCATGCCCCGCACCTGGGCGATCATGGGCGGGCCGCCGCAAGCGCCGTGGCGATGCGCTCCTGGGCACTACCGCGCCAGGCGTGGCAGATGGCCAACCCCAGGGCATCGCTGGCGTCGGCCGGCTTCACAGGTGCCGACAGTTTGAGCAGACGCTGCACCATGGCGGTGACCTGCGCCTTGTCGGCTCTACCACTGCCCGTGACAGCAGCCTTCATCTCGGTGGGCGTATAGGTGCTGACGGGCAGCCCATTGAGGCGCGCCAGGGTCAGTGCCAGTCCCGAGACCTGTGCCGTTCCCATCACGGTGCGCAGGTTGACCTGGGCATACACCCGTTCCACCGCCATCGCTGCCGGGAGGTATTCGTTGATGAGGTCGAGCAGTGACAGCCACACCCCGTGCAGGCGCTCGTCAACCGGAAGGTCGGTGGAGGTGCGGATGACGCCGGCGTGCACGTACTCCACTTTGCTGCCCGAAACACGCACCAATCCGAAGCCGCAGCGGGTGAGACCGGGATCGACACCGAGGATGATGCGGGACATGGTGCGAGCCTAATTGCGGGGCCGGCTTATCGGTCGCTGCCACGACGCAACGAAGGCGCGCAACTCACCGGGAGTGCGCGCCTTCGTGGAAACCTTGAGCTGTCAGTCCTCGTCCAGTTCCGCCATGACCTCGTCACTCACGTCGAAATTGGCATACACGTTCTGGACGTCGTCCAGGTCTTCTAGTGCCTCGATCATGCGGAAAACCTTGCGGGCGCCATCGGCGTCCAAGGGCACAGTGACCGTGGGCATGAACGAGGAGTCCGCACTGTCGTAGTCGAAACCGGCTGCCTGCAGGGCCTTGCGTACGGGAACCATGTCCGACGCCTCGGTGATGATCTCGAACTCCTCCCCGAGATCGTTGACTTCCTCGGCGCCCGCATCGAGCACCGCCACCAGCACGTCGTCCTCGGTGGCTTTGCCCTTGGGCATGATGATGACGCCCTTGCGGTTGAACATGTAGGACACCGATCCCGGGTCGGCCATGTTCCCACCATTGCGGGTCACGGCCACTCGCACGTCGGTTGCCGCCCGGTTGCGATTGTCGGTAAGGCACTCGATGAGCACCGCCACGCCGTTGGGCGCATAGCCCTCATACATGATGGTCTGCCAATCCGCACCACCGGCCTCGGCGCCTGCGGCGCGCTTGAGGGCACGGTCGATGTTATCGCCGGGCACGGAGGCCTTCTTGGCCTTCTGGATGGCGTCATAGAGGGTCGGGTTGCCGGCGGGATCGGGACCGCCTGTGCGACCGGCTACTTCGATGTTCTTGATGAGCTTGGCGAACAACTTGCCGCGCTTGGCATCGATCGCCGCCTTCTTGTGCTTCGTGGTCGCCCATTTGGAATGGCCTGACACGACGCCTCCCTTGCCTCTTGGATACCAGTGGCTTGAGTGGTTCC
>JAJXSV010000277.1 GCA_021784375.1 Actinomycetes bacterium
ATGCCTGCCACATCCACATAGCGCCGAGCCACCTCGAGCTCGCCGTGCAGGCCGGCCTCAGCGAGGACTGCCCGCTCCCAGGCCACCTCACCGCAGGCCATGCCGACGCCTGTGGTCATCGCGAGGCGTCCAAGCGAACCAGGTCGATGTCACCACTCCGGATCGCCAGCACCAACCGCTGCACGTCCTTCGGCGCCACCGCGAGCACCACGCCCTGCCCGGCACCGACGTCGGCGGTCGTGGTTCCCAGGACGCGCGCGGAGGCGAGCACGCGAGCGGTCGTCGTCGGCGCGCTGCCGTCCGGTCGCGAGCTCCACCAGACAGCGACACGCTGGCCCCGGCGGGTGTCCGGTGGCAGGTGCAACTTGGCCGTGGGCACCACGACTTCCTGGAAGTGGGCGGTGGCCGCGTGCAGCGATGCCAGTGCGAGCAGTTCACCCTCCGTGACATCGCGTGCCAGTTGCCTGCCCACGACGCGGTCCGCGGCGCGCGCATACACGCTGCCCTCCATCGCCACCTCCGTGAGGTGCACATCCGCGGCTGAGAGCACGGTCCCCGCTGCCAGCGACCGGGAGAACTGCCAGACCGACGCGCGCTGGCTGGCGTGCTGCAGGAACAGCGCGCCGGCGAGGGTGGCGGCGAGCATGAGGCCGATGCCCGCCAAGATCCGTGGCTCCTGGACCAATGCACGCATGCGACCTCCTCGTCGGGACGGACGCATTGTTGAGCACCGCCCCTCCGACGGCGGTCGCCATCCACAGGACATGTCCATGCGTGGCCCGATCGCATCCTTGTCGGCACCGTGGCGTCGCTCTTGAATCCCCGCAAGGAGGCCACATGCCCAAGCTCTTCGAGTCCGATCCGCTCACCACGAGTTGGGTCATTGCGCTGTCCACCGTGTTCGTGCTGGCGGTCGTCATCCCCATGCTGCGCCTGGTGGTCGCACTCTGCATCCACGCCTATGCCGCGATCACCGGCCAACGACACCTCCACGGGACGGCGGCGCGGGTGATGCCACGCACCGCCCAGCTCATCGGCAGCCTGGTCATCGGGATCACCTCGATTGCGGCGCCCACATGGGCGTCCGGGGCGTCCGGTGACGAGCAGGCCCTGGCGTCGATCAACCTCGACCGCGATGCCGGGGCCTCCGATGCACCGGCCCTGCGTGCTGCGCCCGCGGTGCCCGCACCGCTGCCCGTGCGGTCCGCGATCACACCGACGGCCCAGCTCGACTTCGACCGCGACGGCGGCTCGTCACACGTCGCAGCGAGCGTGACCCCACAGGTCGCCCAGCACAGCAGCCCCGCCCCCGCGTCGGCCGGCTCGATCTACGTCGTGCGCACCGGGGATTCGCTTTGGAGCATCGCGCAGGCGCACCTCGACGATGCCACGGACGCGACGACCACCGAGGGCTGGAAGGCCATCTGGCGCGCCAATCGGGCCCTCATCGGCGACCATCCCGAACTCATCCGTCCGGGCCAGCACATCATGCTGCCACCGGGAGCGCTGGCATGAGCCCGGTTGCCGCACGTAAGGACATCGCCCTCGGGTGCTCGCCGGTCGTCACGCTCCGTCTGCTCGCCATGGCCGACGAGGCCAAGAGCACCCTGGTGGACGAACCCGAGCAGTTGGTGCTGCCGCTGGAGTGGGCCTGGTCAGTGCCCCGCCCGGTGGAGGTGAAGGTCGAGCCGGCGCGCTCGCTGCCCGATGCCAAGCAGTGGGGTGGCCGCATCACCCAGGCCTCCTTCGAGATCATGCTGGGCAGCCGACCGGCCGGGCAGTTGGCCCGGCTCGTCGACGCGCGCACACTCCATGTGCTCGCGTTGCACACGAGCAAGTACAGCATCGCCCGCAGGCGGCGGTCCGGCTCCGTGCTCCCACGGCCGCGCATCTCCTCGATCCGTTGCTACCAACCGCATCCGGAGGCAGCAGAGATCAGCGCCGTCGTCCACGACGGTGAGCGCTATCGGGCCGTCGCCATCAGGCTCAACGCCCGGGGCAACCAGTGGCTGGCAACGGCCTTCGAGATGGGCTGATCAGGCGCCGGGTGCGCCGTGGCAACGCTTGTACTTCTTGCCGGAACCGCAAGGACAGGCGTCGTTCCGACCAACCGTGCTGGCCGCCTCCACCGGTTCGCGATCGACGCGCGCCGACCCGTCCTCGGAGGGCGCGACGTACGTCAACTGCTGCGGACGGCGCTCGGCGAAGCCCTTGACCTCGACCTCCGGCACCTGCTCGGCCTCGGCCGCCTCCTCCTCGATGTTGACATCGACATGGAACAGGAATCCGACCGACTCCTCCTTCATGCCGTCCATCATCGCGGTGAACAGGTCGAAGCCCTCGCGCTGGTACTCCACGAGCGGATCACGCTGTGCGAGTGCACGAAGTCCGATGCCCTCCTGCAGGTACTCCATCTCGTACAGGTGCTCCCGCCACTTGCGATCCAGCACCGAGAGGACGACCTTGCGCTCGAGTTCGCGCATGACCGGGGACGACAGTGACTCCTCCCGAGCGGCGTATGCACGTTCCGCATCCACACACAGGGCGTCCACGAGGGCGTCGGCATCCAGTCCGGCCGCCTCCTCGATGGAGAGGCCCACCGGGTAGACCGTCGAGAGCGCACCCCACAGGCGCTCGAGGTCCCACTCCTCCTGATAGGCGGCCGAGGTCTCGGCGTCGACGTATCCGGCCACGGTGTCTGCGAGGAACTGGCCGATGTGCTCGGAGATGTCGGCGCCCATGAGCACGTCGTGCCGCTCGCCGTACACCACCAGGCGCTGGCGGTTCAGGACCTCGTCGTACTTGAGGACGTTCTTGCGGATCTCGAAGTTCTGCGCCTCCACCTGGGTCTGCGCGGAACGGATGGCGTTCGTCACCATCTTGGCCTCGATCGGCACATCGTCGGGGACGTTGAAGCGCCGCAGGAACGAGTCCACCATGTCGGCCTTGAACAGGCGCATGAGGTCGTCCTGCAACGACAGGTAGAAGCGGGACTCACCGGGGTCGCCCTGACGTCCCGAACGGCCGCGCAACTGGTTGTCGATGCGACGGGATTCGTGGCGTTCCGTGCCGAGGACGTAGAGACCCCCGAGTGCGACCACTTCCTCGTGCTCGGCAGCCACGGACGCAGTGGCCGAGGCAACGGCGTCGGGCCAGGCCGCCTCGAACTCCTCCGGTGTGTCGACCGGATTCAGGTTGCGCTGGGCCAGCACCGCCCGGGCGATCGCCTCGGGATTGCCACCGAGCATGATGTCGGTGCCACGGCCCGCCATGTTGGTGGCAACGGTGACGGCGCCCTTGCGGCCGGCCTGCGCCACGATGGCGGCTTCGCGCTCGTGGTGCTTGGCGTTGAGCACCTGGTGCGGCACGCCCCGCTTGCGCAGCGCGGTGGAGAACACCTCGCTCTTCTCGACGCTGGTGGTGCCGACGAGGACCGGCTGGCCCTGCGCATGGCGTTCCACGATGTCCTCGATGACCGCATTGAGCTTGGCCTGCTCGGTGCGGTACACGAGGTCGGGCTGGTCCGCGCGCACCATGGGGCGGTTGGTGGGGATGGGCACGACGCCCAGCTTGTAGATCTGGTTGAACTCCGCCGCCTCGGTCATGGCCGTGCCGGTCATGCCGCCGAGCTTGTCGTAGAGACGGAAGTAGTTCTGCAGGGTGATGGTGGCGAGCGTCTGGTTCTCGCCCTTGATCTCCACGCCCTCCTTGGCCTCGATGGCCTGGTGCATGCCGTCGTTGTAGCGACGGCCGGACAGGATGCGCCCGGTGTGCTCGTCGACGATGAGGATCTCGCCGTTCATCACGACGTAGTCGCGGTCCTTCTTGAACAACTCCTTGGCCTTGA
>JAJXSV010000278.1 GCA_021784375.1 Actinomycetes bacterium
AGGCCGAGATGTTGGCACCGCGACGACCCTCGGGATCGGTGACTGCGAAGACGGTGAAGAGGTCGGCCACCAGCGCATTGGAGATCCAGGCCTTGGTGCCGTTCAGCACGTACTCGTCTCCGTCGCGCAGCGCGCGCGTGCGCATGGAAGCCGTGTCCGAACCGGCCTCACGCTCCGACAGCCCGTAGGCGAACATCTTCTCCCCGCGCGCCACCGGGCCGAAGTAGGCCTGCTTCAGGGCTTCGGTTCCCTCGAACATGATGGGCAGTGTGCCCAGCTTGTTGACGGCCGGGATGAGCGAACTGGCCATGCAGCCGCGCGCCACCTCCTCAATGACGATACAGGTGGCGAGCGCGTCAGCCCCGGCCCCGCCGTACTCCTCGGGGATGTGCGGCGCATGGAAATCCGATGCCACCAGGGCCTCGTACGATCGGCGCGGGAAGGTGCTTGTCTCATCCGCCTCTGCGGCGTTGGGTGTCACCTTGTCTCGCACCAGATCGCGCACCGCCTCGCGCAGCATCTCGTGCTCCTCGCTCAGCGTGAAGAGCGGGAAATCGCTCACCGTGGTCTCCTGTCCATTGCCTTGCCGGTTGTCCTGCTGTGTTCCCGAACCATGCTTGCGCGCGGCCTACGCCCTTGCGTAGTTGTAGAAGCCCTGTCCGGACTTGCGGCCGAGCAGCCCGCTCTCGACCATGCGGCGCAGGATCGGAGGTGGCGCGTACAGCGCTTCGCGATACTCGTCGAACATGGCGTCGGCGATAGCGGCGCAGGTGTCGAGCCCGATGAAGTCCGCCAAGGTGAGCGGCCCCATAGGGTGCGCGCAGCCGACGGTCATGGCGGTGTCGATATCCGCGGCAGTGGCGAAGCCGGCTTCGTACATGCGCATGGCGCTCAGCAGATAGGGCATGAGCAGGGTGTTCACGATGAAGCCGGCACGATCGGTGGTGTGCACCACGGTGCGTCCCAGGCGCTCGCGTGCGAAATCCTCAGTGGCCGTGAGCGTCTCCGGAGAGGTGAGGGCCGAAGGCACGATCTCCACCAAGGGCATCACCGGCACGGGGTGGAAGAAGTGCAGCCCGATGATGCGGTCCTGCGCCTGCGTGCCCGCCGCGATGCGGGCGATGGGGATGGAGCTGGTGTTGCTGGCCAGGATGGCGCGACTGTGCTCGGTCAGTTCGGCCAGCTGCCGGAAGACCTGCCGTTTGGCTCCGAGATCCTCCGTGACGGCTTCGATGATGAATTCGGCGGGAGCGAGCGCTGCCCAGTCACTTCCCAGGCTGATGCGTCCCCGTGCCGCTGCGGCTTCTGTGGCACTGAGCTTGCCCCGGGCCGCTGCGCGTTCGAGCGACGATTGGATTCGTTGCCCTGCGCCTGCGACCGCTGCCGGCTGCTCGACCACCACCACCTCGAAGCCGTGGGTGGCACAGACCTCGGCAATGCCCGCCCCCATCTGACCACCGCCGACGATCCCGATCATGGGCCGCCTCCTCTACCCGCCCTTCGTACCGCATCGGCGGCCGCTGGGGAAGGGTTCACCGCTCGGCTTCGCGAAGTGATGCCTGACGGACGGGGAGCGGTGTGGGCGATGCAATTGGGCGATCCACGGCGATACGCTGCATAGCGTTCACAGGGGCGCGAGACACCACAGTGTCGAAGTGGCTCGGTGTGCAGGACTCAGGCAATCCGAGAGGAACTCTTGCGATGGCTCCAGATGTCGCAACCACGTCGCCCGACGTCGACGCGCCCTTCAGTGTCATGGGCGCCGACGGCCATGTAGTGGTGCCGGAAGGCGCCGATTTCGGTGAGCCGTTGGACGTGCTTGCACGTCGGCTCTTCCGCGACATGGTCCTCGCCCGCCGCTTCGATCAGGAAGCCTTCGCCCTGCAACGACAAGGCGAATTGGCGCTGTGGCTACTCTGCACGGGCCAGGAGGCGGCACAGTCCGGATCCATCCGCGCCATCCGCGACACCGATTTCGTCTTCCCCAGCTATCGCGAGCACACAGCAGCCATAGCACGCGGCGTGACGGTGGCCGAGATGCTGCCGCTCTGGCGTGGCACCGCGCAGAGTTCTTGGGCCCCCGCCGACCACCACTTCAACATCTACACCCTGGTGCTGGGCACGCAGATGCTGCATGCCGTCGGCTACGCCATGGGCGTGCGCCTGGACGGCAGCGATGAGATCGTCATGGTGTACGTGGGGGACGGGGCCATGAGCGAGGGTGATTCCAGCGAGGCACTCAACTGGGCCGCCACCTTGCAGGCGCCGGTGCTGTTCATGGCTCAGAACAACGGTTGGGCCATCTCCACGCCCAATGCCAAGCAATTCAAGGCGCCTTTGCATACGCGGGCCCGCGGCTTCGGGTTGGATTCGTATTTCGTCGACGGCAATGACGCCCTCGCCGTGCACCTGACGGTTCGCCGGGCCGCAGCCCGCTTGCGGGCGGGTGGCGCCCCGGCCTTTGTGGAGGCGCTCACCTATCGCATCGGGGGTCACAGCACCTCGGATGATCCCTCGCGCTATCGCGACGAGGCAGAATTGCAGGCTTGGGTCGCGCGCGACCCCATCGCCCGTCTGCGTCGCAGCATGGAGATCGAGGGCCTGGCGGACGACGCCTTCTTCGCCGGGGTGGCAGCCGAGGCCGAGGCCCTGGCCGCAGAGATCCGCGCCGTGTGTGTGGCGCTGGAACCGGTACCGCTCTCGACGCTGTTCCGCAACACCTTCGTCACGGAAACCCTTGCCTTGCAACGCGAACGCGAAGAGCACGAGGAATTCCAGGGGTCCTTCGAATGACCAACCTGAATATGGCGAAAGCCCTCAACGCAGCCCTCCGCAGTTCCCTGGCCGACGATCCAAAGGTGCTGCTCATGGGCGAGGACATCGGAACCCTGGGCGGCGTCTTCCGCGTGAGTGACGGCCTGGCCAAGGAGTTCGGCGCGCATCGCGTCATAGATACGCCCATCTCGGAGTCGGCGATCGTTGGCACCGCCATCGGCTTGGCCCTGCGCGGCTATCGACCGGTGTGCGAAATCCAGTTCGACGGCTTCGTGTATCCGGCCTTCGACCAGATCGTGGCCCACCTGGCCAAGCTTCGCGCCCGCAGCAACGGACGGTTGCGAGTGCCGGTCACGATCCGCATCCCCTTCGGCGGTGGCATCAAGGCCATTGAGCACCACAGCGAATCCAATGAGGCCTACTTCGCGCACACTGCCGGACTGCGCGTGGTGGTGTGCTCATCGCCGAGCAGCGCCTACGACATGCTGCGCGCGGCCATCGCCAGTGACGACCCCGTCATCTTCTACGAACCCAAGCGTCTGTACTGGGACAAGGAGGAGGTGGATCTCGCGCATGCCCCGCTGGCTTCGGTGCTGGACGCCGCAGTGGTCCTGCGAGCGGGTACCGATGCCACGATCGTGACCTACGGTCCCACCACGCGCGTGGCCCTGGCTGCGGCCAACATCGCCCAGCAGGAGGGGCGGTCGCTGGAGGTCATCGACCTCCGCTCCTTGTCGCCGCTCGATATCGATGTCATCAATGCCTCCGTGCGCAGGACGGGCAGGGCCGTGGTCCTACATGAGGCACCCACCTTCCTGGGCCTGGGTGCGGAGGTGGCGGCGCAGATCAGTCACGACTGCTTCTACTCGCTACAGGCCCCGGTCCAACGCGTCGGCGGCTACAACCTGCCCTACCCGCATTCCGGCGTTGAGGACGAGTATCTCCCCGATGTCGATCGCCTTCTCGACGCCGTCGACCGCACCTTTGAGGAATGACATGGCCACTTCCACACATCGTGCCTTCCTGCTTCCCGACATCGGTGAGGGGCTGACCGAAGCCGAGATCAT
>JAJXSV010000279.1 GCA_021784375.1 Actinomycetes bacterium
CGATGATGGCGGAACACAGCCGCGGGTCGGTGAAGGTGTTGCCCCAGCTGCTGAATGGCTCGTTGGAGGCAACGGCAAGCGCGGCTCGTTCTTCGCGTTCGGTCATGACTTGGAACAGCAGTTCCGCGCCGCGCCGATCGAGTTGCAGGTAGCCGAGCTCGTCGATGCAGAGTAGATCGACGCGGCCGTATCGGTTGATGAGGCGTGTGAGTTGTCGCTCGTTTTCGGCTTCGGCGAGTTCGTTGACCAGGCGTGAGGCGAGCACGTAGCGGACGCGGTGCCCAGCTTCGGCGGCGGCGGTGCCGAGTGCGATGAGGAGATGGCTTTTGCCGGTGCCGGAATCACCGATGAGACATAACGGTTTCCCGTCTCTCACCCACGCACCTGTTGCGAGCGTGCCGAGCAGTGCGGGTTCGACGTGGGGGTTGGCGTCGGTGTCGAACTCGGCCAATGTCTTGGCGCGCGGGAACCCGGCTGCGGTGACGCGCCGTGCTCGTGCCCGTAGGTCGCGGTCGTCGCATTCGCTGGACAGGATCTCGGCGAGGAACTGGGCATGGGACCATTGCCCGCGTGTTGCGGCAGCAATGGTTTCCGCGGCACGGGTGCGGATGGTGGGCAGCCGCAGGGCGCGGCTGCTGGTGTCGATGACTGTCATGGCGGCGCTGTCGGCGGTGCTGGTGGTTCGGCTCACGTGGTGACCTTTCGTCTCGGATGGTGGGTGAGGAGTTCGTCGTAGCGGGCCGTGTCGGGCAGCGGGCGAACGTCGACGGGAAGATGGGCGACCGCTGGAACCTGAGGCTCTGCCTCATCGTTTGGCGTGTCGCCGCGTGCGGCACGGCGTGCTTCGAGTGTCACCACGTCGGGGTCATGGGCGCCGACGGTGAGCGCGGCACGGATGCCAGCAAGCACTGCGTGCGAGGGCAGATGTCGGTGCAGCAGCAACACATCGATCAAGGCACGGGTGCCGTCACTGTCACCGCGGGCAGCGCGTGCGGCAGCCCACCAGGCTTCATGCGTGGCCGTGAACAGCCCTTCCTTCCGGGCTTGTTCCAGCGCAAGCGAACCGGGCAGGGCACCGGGTTTGCGCGCGAGCACTTCCAGGTAGTGATCGAGTTGCAGGTGTTGGCTGCCCCGCGCGGTGGAGCGTTCATGACGGGCAACAACATGCCGCCCGTCGAAGACGAGGATTTCACTGGCGCGGGCGATGACGCGCAGGCGCCGGCCGATCAGCTTCGCGGGCACCGAGTAGTGGATTTGGCGGACCGTGATCCGCGCATGCCGGTCCACTGTCGTCATCACTTCGATTCCTGTTTCGAATCGCTCGACGGGGAGTGGCCGCAACGCGGGTGCCTCAATCGCGAACGCCTGACCTACGGTTTGGGGACGCTGACCGATGCGGCGGGCATCATCGGCTGCGTCTGCGGCAGCAAACATGGCGTTGAGTTCCTCGAGTGATGCTGCGTGCGGGATGGGCACGCAGTGACGGCGACGGAAGCGTCCGCCTTCGCCTTCCACGCCGCCCTTCTCGTGCGCTCCTTCCACGCCGGGACGGCAATAGAACGCATCGAAGCCGTAGTGGGAGCGGAACATGATCCAGCGGTCAGACTCGCGGCGTTCGCGGCCCATGAGGACGTTGCTGACAGCCACTTTCAGGTTGTCGTACCGAATCCGTTCGGGCATGCCGCCAATGCGTTCAAAGGCGATGACGTGGCCTTCGGTGAACGCTTCCAATGCTTCGGTACGGAACGCGACATGCACCGACTTGCCCGAGCATGACAAGCGCAGCGTGAACAGGTGCAGCTTCTCCTTGATGTTGTCGATGTATGCGTAGAGCTCGGCGAAGTCCACCTCGCCTTCAGCGCCCGGCAGGTGCTGTTGCACGATGAATACCTCAGCACTGGCACCGGCTTCGGCCGCGATCACTTTGCGGCGTTTGGCGACATGGTCACGGACCGTGGAATACGACAGCCCTTCCAGCCCGTGCTCATCGATGAGCCGTTCCCAGATTCGGCGCGCGGTATGCCGCTGCTTGCGCGGTGCCGTGAGGTCATCACGCAGCCACTGGTCGACGATCGTGGTCACCGGCCCCAACTTGGGTGCAGCACGCTGCGGCGTCTTGCGCGGCGGCGGCATGGAAGACTCCAACGCCTGCCGCACCGTGCGCCGGTGCACGCCATGCAGATCAGCTAACCCGCGGATCGAATACTCACCCGTCGCGTGGTCGGTACGGATCTTGTCGAACAGTTCCACCCGGTTGCGTCCCATCGCCTGTCCCCAGCTCGTCGCAGAGGAACATGCGAACATGCAGGTGGGGCCAAATCAAGCCGTCGCGCTCAAACAGGAACCGCAGACAAGTGGGGCCGAATCGAGGCGTCCTGCCGGAGCCAGATCAGCCTGTCATTCCCAACGGACCGACGCCGAGATCCACAAGGATCACGCGATCGCCAATGCCACGCACCAAATAGCCTCCGAAATGCATGGGGAACAGACCCTCGGAGTCGAGGTGCTCGGGGTGCGCCTGCCAGTCCGCGGCGTCCAGACCGCGACGTCCGGGGAGCACCGGATAGTGCGCATCACCGACACGCATAAGCAGGTCACCGGGGACCCGAATCGAGCTGTCAAGGATCGGCGTGATGGTGATTGAACCGAACTCAAGCGAGCTCACAGAACCTCCGGATGGATGCCAGCAGACGCGAATGCGCAGGACGCTTACGAACGCCCGTTCAGTGTGGCCGAGCCCGAAAGTTCACGCATGCAACACGTTCCGACAGACGGACCAGCGCGCAGTTCGCTGGTTCCGCGATCGGCCCCACAACTGGTCAGAACACGAAATCCCCCACCATTGTGAGCGACTTGTCGTACGACAACCTGCTGAGTGGTGGGTCTTCTCCGGTGCCAGTCGCATCTATGGCCGCCGCTCTGCCGCTACGCCACTCGACGCACTCGGCGGGCGCCGACTGTTGCCTTCGGCCAGTCTGTGCGCAACTGCCGTTCCACGCTTGGCTCCTTGACTGCTGTAATGCGTGCGTGGCCAGCGTCTACACATTGAAGATCACGTTGCGCGGTGTGAAGCCGGCGGTATGGCGTCGGGTGGAGATCCCCGGTACGACGACACTCTCCGTCTGCAACGCGATCTTCGTCAGGGCCATGGGCTGGACCGGCTATCACCTGTACGAATTCCAAAGCGGCGGACGCACATTCGGCGAGCTCCACGGGGAATGGGAGCACGACAGTCTGGACGCCAGCAAACATCGCCTGGCGGACATCGCAACCGTGGGCGGCTGGTTCACCCACAAGTACGACTTCGGCGACGGCTGGGTGCATCGGGTCGAGGTGGAAGCCGCTCGCATTGTGAGCGGCCGGCCCCACCCGGCCTGCATCGCGGGGCGCAACGCCTGTCCGCCTGAGGACGTGGGCGGACCCGACGGCTACCTGCAATTCCTCGCTGCCATACATGACCCCACCCACCCCGAGCATGACGATCTGCGGACCTGGATAGGTGGCAGTTTCGACCCCACTGCCTTCAACCTCGCCGAGACCAATGCCATCGTCGCCCGCACTTCAGCGCCCATCGACCAGTTTTGACGCTGCCGGCAGTGGGCGGGCGCCGTTCGCGCTTGTTCCGGCCTATGGCTCCTCAGCCTCTGGTTGACCGGCCCGCAAGGAGCCGCAAGGTGCAGGAAGCGGCCAGGCGCGGGCCGCAAGACCGGCGGATCCCACGCGGCCGATGTCTGAAGTGTGCTGGGGATGGACAGAACCCCCGTGCCTCAGCACAGGGGTTCCCAAAGCGCGCCCGGTAGGATTCGAACCTGCAACCTTCTGATCCGTAGTCAGCTCT
>JAJXSV010000280.1 GCA_021784375.1 Actinomycetes bacterium
GGAGGGCCTGGCGGATCGCGGCACCTTCGTCATCGACCCCGACGGCATCATCCAGGTCATCGAGATCACGGCCGGCAACATCGGCCGCTCGGCCACCGAGCTGCTGCGCAAGGTCAGGGCCGCGCAGTACGTGCGCGAGAACCCGGATGAGGTGTGCCCCGCCAACTGGGCGCAGGGGCGCGACACCCTGAGGCCGGGCGCCGACCTCGTGGGCGCGCTCTGACCCCAGACGGCAGAGGACCCCGGCCTGACGGCCGGGGTCCTCTCGCTTGAGGAGGGCCTAGAGCACCTTGGAGAGGAAGGCCTTGGTGCGCGGCTGCTGCGGGTTGCTCAGGACATCGCGGGGGTCGCCGGACTCCACCACCACTCCGCCATCCATGAACACCAGGGCATCACCGACCTCGCGCGCGAAGCCCATCTCATGGGTGACGACGATCATCGTCATCCCCTCATCCGCGAGCTGGCGCATCACGTCGAGCACCTCACCCACGAGCTCCGGATCGAGCGCCGAGGTGGGCTCGTCGAACAGCATGAGCTTGGGCTCCATGGCGAGCGCACGGGCGATGGCCACACGCTGCTGCTGGCCACCCGACAACTGCGCCGGGTAGTTCTCCTGCTTGTCCCGCAGGCCCACACGATCCAGCAGTTTGATGGCGCGTTCACGCACGACAGCCTTGCCCTCACCGCGCACAGTGAGCGGTGCCTCCATGACGTTCTCCAGCACCGTCATGTGCGGGAACAGGTTGAAGCGCTGGAACACCATGCCGATGCTCCGGCGCTGCGCTGCAACGTCCCGCTCACGCATCTCGTGCAGCTTGCCGCCACGCTCGTGGTAGCCGACGAGCTGGCCGTCGACGGAGAGGCGGCCGGCATCCACCTTCTCCAGGTGGTTGATGCATCGGAGGAAGGTGGACTTGCCGGAGCCCGAGGGCCCCACGATGACGAACACCTCGCGGGGCGCGACTTCGAGGTCGATGCCCTGGAGGACCTCCAGGCGACCGAACCACTTGTGGACCTGTTCGGCGCGAACCATGGGAACGGCGGTCATGCGAGCCTCCGTCCGCGTGCGTTGGCTATGACCAGTTTGAGCTTCTGGATGGGCGTGAGTGGCAGGTTGCGGCGCGCGCCCTTCGCATAGTGGCGCTCGATGTAGTACTGGCCAACCGTGAGCACACTCGACATGAGCAGGTACCAGAGGCTTGCCATGATGAGCATCGGCATCACCTGGTAGGTGCGGGTGTAGATGTTCTGCACGTTGAACAGCAGCTCGTAGAACGGCACGTAGGCGACCAGGGAGGTCGTCTTCAACATGGAGATGGTCTCGTTGCCGAAGGGCGGCACGATGACGCGCATGGCCTGCGGAAGGACGATGCGACGCAGGGTCTGCATCTGGGTCAGGCCCAATGCCGTGGCGGCCTCGTTCTGGCCCTCATCGACGGAGAGGATGCCGGCACGCACGATCTCCGACATGTACGCGCCCTCGTTGAGGCCCAAGCCCAGCAATGCGGCCATGACGCTCGGTACGAGGTCGAAGGTCTTGTAGGTGATGAACTCGTGGCCGAACGGGATGCCGATGCCGATGGTCGGCAGCAGGGCCCCGATGTTGGCCCAGAACAGCAACTGCACGAGCACCGGGGTGCCGCGGAAGATCCACACGTACAACCAGGCTGCGCCCGACACGATGGGGTTCGTCGAGAGCCGCATGACGGCGATGACGACCCCCAGCGTCAGGCCGATGGCCATGGCCGCGAAGGTGAGCCACAACGTGGTGCGGATGCCTTCCAGCACGCTGAAGTTGAATGCGTACTTCCACTGCTCCGGCCAGTTGAAGTTCGGCTGGGTCAGGAACATGTTGAGGAGCATGGCTGCCACGACGGCGACGCCGCCGACGGCCACCCAGCGCCCCGGACGGCGCACAGGGACGGCCCGAATTGCGTCGGGCCGCCCCTGCGTGGTGGTGTCTGTTGCCACGGAGTTACGCGGCGGGGTTGATCTGTGAAGTCGTGATCGCGCCGTCGGTGGCGCCCCACTTCTTCAGGATCGTCGTGTACGTGCCGTCGTCCATGATCGCCTGCACTGCCTGGCGGAAGGCTTCGGCCAGCTGGCCCTTGGCCTTCGGGAGGGCGATGCCGTAGGGGGCGGCTCCGTAGACGGTGCCGATGAGCTGCAGCTTGCCGCTCGACTGCGCGATGGCGTAGCCCGTGATCGGGGAGTCGGCCAGCATGGCCTCGTCCTTGCCGTTCACGACCGCGGTGGTCGCGTCCGACTGGGCCTGGTACTGGTCGACGGTGATGGCCTTCTTGCCGGCCTTGGTGCAGGCGGCGGAGCGGGCGTTGATGTCGTCGACCTCAACGGTGCCCTTCTGGACTGCGATCTTGTGGCCGCAGGCGGTGTCCGGCGTCAACGTCGAGCCCTTGGGCGCCGCCCAGGAGGTGCCGGCGGTGTAGTAGGAGACGAAGTCGACGACCTTCTCGCGCTCGGCGTTGATCGTGAACGACGACATGCCGCCGTCGTACTTGCCGGAGCCGATGGCCGGGATGATGGAGTCGAAGGGGGCGTTCACATAGGTGGCCTTGATGCCGAGCTTGGCGACGATCGCGTTCATGAGATCGATGTCCATGCCCTCGATGGTCTTGCCATCGGTGCCCACGTACTCGTCGGGCGCGTAGCTCGCGTCGACGCCGAACGTCATGCTGCCCTTGGATGAGATGTCGGACGGGAGCAGGGCACCGAGCGTGGCTGCCGACGACGCGGAGGTCGAGGCGGACGCCGACGGTGACGTGCTGGCCGTGTCGGAGCTGCTGGATCCGCAGCCTGCCAGGGCGAGGGCCGCGACCGCTGTGATCGCGACGACGCCGAACTTCATGCGCATGGGGAGGTCCTTCCTTGCACAAATCGGGAGGGGCCGATTGTCTCCCATCGGAGGTACGGAGGGAATAATCCTGAGCGGGGATGTCTCAGCCTGCGGTCGAACGGTAGGTCAGCGTCTGTATGCGTGGCTCCCGGTCCGGGCTCATGAGCAGTTCCAGTGCCACGTCCCCGCGTGCGGTCCTGACCTCCCAACGCGCATGCGCCGGGGAGCGGGAGGCGATCGAGCGCTCGTCCCGGGTGACGGAATCGGCCGACAGGAGGCGCACGGCGTCGCGTCGCTCTGAGCGCGCCTGATCGAGGTCGACGTTGTGCGCGAACCACGCGTCCGCCAGTTCGTCGTCCCAGCCGCGCAGCAATGACTCCGCCACGTCCATGGCCTCGCGGGTGACCGGCCACATGCGCTGGACGGGGGGCACGAGCGGCTCGGCGTCTGCCACCAGGGCGTTGCTCACCTGCTCCACGAGCTGCCCCATCGGCGCATAGGTGCGGTTCGAGAGGGCGACCACGCCGTAACCGGTGGCTGGGTGCCATCGCATGTGCGATCCGAAGCCGGGGTAGCCGCCGCTGTGCTGCACGAAGCGCCCGAGGCTCGAATGCTCCTCCACGAGCAGCCCGTACCCGTAGGACAGCGAGGATGCGGACACCTCGGGCGCGGTGCGCAGTGCCAGCCTGGCGAAGTTGTAGGGCTGCTGCTGCTCGCGCCTGCTCTTCGCGTGCAGCGGGTGCGGCACATCGACCTGGTTGAAGGCATCCAGGAATCCGGACATCCAGCGGGTCATGTCGCGCACGGAACTGTGCAGACCTCCCATGGGCGAGAAGGCGCCGGGCACCGTCTCCGGCTCCTCACGCAAGCCGGCGGCCGTCCCCACATAACCGACGGCAGCGACGGCATCGCTGATGCGGCGGTAGTCGAACTCCGAGTCCGCCATCCCCAGCGGGCGCAGCAGCTCGGTGGTGATGAACTCC
>JAJXSV010000281.1 GCA_021784375.1 Actinomycetes bacterium
CTCTGATACGCTGCTCAAGAGCCTCGGCGTCACTGCGGGCCTCACCGGGGACAAGTTGACGAAGTTCCAGCAGTGCTTCGATGCGGGCACCTACCTCGGGTGGGCGGACAACTCCAACCAGTACTTCCACGACAAGGGCATCCAGGGCACTCCCACGTTGTGGCTCGACGGCAAGACCGTGCCCAATGCGGCGCTGAACAGCGTGGCCACCTTCACCGCCTACATCACCAAGTACGCCAAATGATCCACGCGCTCGCGGCGAGCATCCCCAGCCCGTCGCAGGGGGTCTGGAACCTCGGGCCCATTCCGATCCGCGCCTATGCGCTGGCGATCATCACAGGCATCGTGCTCGCGGTCTGGCTCACGGCTCGGCGTTGGGAGGCGGCGGGTCACAGCCGCGAGGACGTCATGGACATCGCCATGTGGGCGGTGCCGGCGGGGATCGTCGGCGGTCGCCTGTACCACCTGTCGACGGACTGGCAGACCTACTTCGGTGCGAATGGCCGTGGCATCGTGGCGGCGCTGAGCATCTGGCGCGGCGGGCTCGGGATCTGGGGCGCCATCGCGCTCGGCTTCTTCGGCGCGTGGTACGCCTGCCGTCGGTACGGGCTCAGCGTGGCCGAGCTGGCGGACGCAGCCGCACCCGGCATCGTCATCGCCCAAGCCATCGGCCGCCTCGGCAACTGGTTCAACCAGGAACTGTTCGGACGTCCGACCACCTTGCCCTGGGGCCTGGAGATCGACCCTGCCCACCGGCCCGCGGGCTACGAGCAGTACGCCACCTTCCACCCCACGTTCCTGTACGAACTCCTCGGGTGCCTGATCATCGCGGCCCTCCTGATCGCCTACGAGCACCGCTCCACCGGGCGCCGGTCCGGCCAGACCTTCGCGCTGTACGTGATGCTGTACTGCACGGTGCGCTTCGGCGTGGAGTCGTTCCGCATCGACACGGCGCATCGCTTCTTCGGCCTGCGCCTCAACGAGTTCACGTCGGTCATCGTGGGTCTCGGCGCCCTGGTGGCGTTCCGCCGACGTGCGCGCAGGTGACCTGCTAACATCGGGCCGCTGGGCCAACGTCGTCCCTGCCAATCCATTCATCGCAGGTATCGACGGGAGTGTGTTCCGTGGGTCTTCAGCATTTCCAGCACGCCGTGCCGCACGCGCAGGGTCTGTACGACGGAAGCGCCGAGCACGACGCATGTGGCGTTGCCTGGGTGGCGACGCTCAAGGGCAGGCCCACGCACGACATCGTCGTCAAGGCCATCACCGCGCTGGAGAACCTCGAGCACCGGGGCGCTGCCGGGCGTGAGCCCGAGTCCGGTGACGGTGCGGGCATCCTGATCCAGGTACCCGACGAGTTCCTGCGCGCCGAGGTGGCCTTCGACGTCCCGCGCGCAGGGCACTACGCGGTCGGCATCGCCTTCCTGCCGACCGATGACGCCGCCGATGCGGCGGTCCGCGCGCACATCGCGACCATCGCCCGTGAGGAGCGTCTCGAGGTCCTGGGCTGGCGCGAACTGCCGACGAATGCCACGGGCCTGGGCAACACCGCCATCTCCGTGATGCCGCGCTTCGCCATGGTCTTCGTGCAGGGGATCGGTGGCCAGGCCGCCGGGCTTCCGCTGGAGCGCATGGCCTACGCGCTGCGCAAGCGCGTCGAGCATGAGGCCGCGGTCTACTTCCCGTCGCTCTCGTCCCGGACGGTCATCTACAAGGGCATGCTCACGACCGGTCAGGTGAAGACCTTCTTCCCCGACCTCACCGACGACCGCGTGAAGTCCGAGATCGCATTGGTCCACTCCCGCTTCTCGACCAACACCTTCCCCTCCTGGCCGCTCGCCCACCCCTATCGTCTGGTCGCCCACAACGGGGAGATCAACACCGTCAAGGGCAACCGCAACTGGATGCGGGCGCGCGAGGCCATGCTCACGAGCGATGTCTTCGGTGACCTGGAGCGGCTGTTCCCGATCGTCACCGAGGGCGGCTCGGACTCCGCGTCATTCGATGAGGTGCTGGAGTTGCTGCACCTCGGAGGACGCTCGTTGCCGCATGCGGTGCTCATGATGATCCCTGAGGCGTGGGAGAACAACGCCGAGATGGACCCCGCACGCCGCGCCTTCTATGAGTTCCACTCCAACTTCATGGAGCCCTGGGACGGCCCTGCGAGCATGTCGTTCACGGATGGCACGCTCATCGGCTCGGTGCTCGACCGCAACGGCCTGCGCCCCGGACGATTCTGGGTCACCGACGACGGCCTCGTGGTGCTGGCCTCTGAGACTGGCGTCCTCGACATCGATCCCGCTCGCATCGTGCGCAAGGGGCGTCTGCAGCCCGGCCGCATGTTCCTCGTGGATACGGCCAAGGGTCGCATCGTCGAGGACGAGGAGATCAAGAACGAGCTCGCGCTTCGCCAGCCCTACGGCGAGTGGCTGAGGAACGGTGTCATCCACCTCGACGCCCTGCCCGAGCGCGAGCACGTCGTGCACACGTCCTCCTCCGTAACCCGTCGTCAGCGCACCTTCGGATACACGGAGGAGGAGCTGCGCATCATCCTGGCGCCCATGGCGAAGACCGGCGGCGAACCGCTCGGCTCCATGGGGAACGACGCGCCCATCGCCGCCCTTTCGTCGCGCTCGCGCCTGCTCTTCGACTACTTCGCGCAGTTGTTCGCGCAGGTTACCAACCCGCCGCTGGACGCCATCCGCGAGGAGATCGTCACCTCGCTCGGCACCTCCATGGGCCCCGAGGCGAACCTGCTCGACGAATCACCGCAGCACTGCCGACAGGTGCTGCTGCCCTTCCCCGTCATCGACAACGACGACCTGGCGAAGATCCTGCACATCAATGCGTCGGGCGAGCTCCCCGGCTTCTCCGCCGCCAAGATCAAGGGCCTGTACCCGGTATTGGGCGGGGGAGAGGCACTCGCGCGCCGTCTCGACGAGATCTGCCGCGAGGTGGACGCACTCATCCGCCAGGGGCGGAAGTTCATCATCCTCTCCGACCGCGACTCTGACATGGACATGGCGCCGATCCCGTCGCTGCTGCTCACCAGCGCCGTGCACCACCACCTGGTGCGCCAACGGACACGCACCATGGTCGGTCTGCTGGTGGAGGCCGGTGATGTTCGCGAGGTGCACCACGTCGCACTGCTCATCGGCTACGGCGCTGCCGCCGTGAACCCCTACCTGGCGCTGGAGTCGGTGGAGAACATGGTGCGCCAAGGGGCCATCGTCGGCATCACGCCGGAGAAGGCCATGCGCAACCTCATCAAGGCGCTGGGCAAGGGCGTCCTCAAGGTCATGTCGAAGATGGGTGTGTCGACCGTCGGCTCGTACCGTGGTGCGCAGATCTTCGAGTGCATCGGCCTGTCCCAGGACGTCATCGACCAGTACTTCACCGGCACCACCTCGAAGCTGGGTGGCGTCGGCATCGACGTCATCGCGAGGGAGATCGAGATGCGCCACGACGTGGCCTACCCGGTCAACGGTGTCGTCCCGCCGCACCGCCGCATCGAGATCGGTGGCGAGTACCAGTGGCGGCGCGAGGGCGAACCGCACATGTTCGACCCGGACACGGTGTTCAGGCTGCAGCATGCGACGCGCAACAACCGCTACGACGTGTTCAAGCAGTACTCCGCTCGCATCGACGAGCAGTCCGAGCGGCTGATGACCTTGCGCGGCCTGTTCAAGTTCGCACCCGATCGCGAGCCCATCGACATCGATGAGGTCGAGAGCGTCGACAGCATCGTCACCCGCTTCCAGACGGGCGCCATGTCGTACGGCTCCATCTCGCAGGAGGCCCACGAGAACCTCGCCATCGCGATG
>JAJXSV010000282.1 GCA_021784375.1 Actinomycetes bacterium
TCTGGTTCCAGGTGCGCGTCTCGGTGATCGAGAGCTGCTCGGTCTTGAGGTACGCGCGTCCGGCAGGGGGTACGTCGATGAAGCGGGTGAGCGTGGTGACATTGCCATCCACGGTCGCGCTGGCTTCGCTGGCGCCGCCTGCAAGCGCTATGCGTTCGAGGTCCTGTGCATGTCGGAGCTGACTGCGAATCGCCCCCGTGGAGTTGGGGATCGAAACGGTGAGATCGATCTGCTTGGCCACGTACGCAGCCTATGCCGCTGCGCCCCTCCCGCTTGACACGACTGCCGTTGAGCCGCGCCGACCAGCTACTTGCCCACCTGCCGGAGCGAACGGGCAATGCCACCGATGGCGAGCGTGACCAGAGCTGCGGGTAGCAGCCACTTGAGGTCGAAGGTGAGGTTGCCGTACTGGTCCAGGAGCACGGCGGCTGCACCGATCAGGAACAGCACGCCCCAGATGAAGGCGGTGATATCGAACGGGTGCTTACGCATAGCGGACCTCCAGGTTGCCCACGTTGACCTTGAGGAAGAGCTTGATCACGGGCATCTGAGCAGTGGTGGTGGCGGCGGTCGTCAGGGAATCGTTCCAGTGCAGATTCAGCCCCGAACGCTGCTCGAGTCCCGGATAGGAGATATCGCCGACGCTCACTTCGGACTGCAGCACATAGGTGGCAGCAATGTCACGGGGGAGCAGCACTCGCAGGGTTCCTGCACCGACCGCCGCGGAAACTGAAGTGCTGCTGCCGGGCGGGGCGCTCGCCGCGAAGGTACGCAGGTCGAGGGTGGCCGTGCCCGCACCCAACGAATAACCCACTGGTGCACCGGCCAATGCGCTCACCGACGCCGGTGCCCAGGTGCGATCGCCGGCGTCGGTACTGCTGCGCCAGCCGCTGGGAATGGCGAGCGCGGTGAGAACCAGCCCCAGCGCAATCAGGCCGCGAGCCCGTCCGGCGAAGGACGAGACGAGCAGGCCCAGTGCGGTGATGGCCAGGGCCACCGCCAGGAAGGTGCGTGCCGGTAGGTCGGTGACGTTCGCGAAGTTGAGCATGAGCATCACGCCCATGGCGAGCACGATCACGTTCCAGACCAACTTGCCGAGAATCGAGCGCTCACGCCGTGTCTGCGCCCAGTCCTGCATGGCGGCCTGCGCGTACTCGTGCTTGTCGCTTGCGGACACTCGACTCCATGACGACCAGTCGCCGCCGACCCAGGAACTGTCGCCGCCGAAGGCCTGCCAGAGCACGATGACCAACACGATGAAGACGAGGAAGGCCAGGCTGCTGTGCAGGCCCGAACCGAAGGAGGAGATGACGCCCATGGCCAAGGCAGCGAGCACGATGGCGAGTACGAATTTGAGGCTGCGATGGCCGCCGTGCCGCGCTTCCTCCAAGGCTGACTCGCCGTTGTCGTCGGGGATCACGATCCACGCGATGATGTAGGCGAGGATGCCGGCGCCACCAGCCAGGGCGAAGGCGGCCACGATGACCCGCACGATGATGGGGTCGATCCCGAGTGATCGCGCGATGCCGCCGCAAACGCCGGCGATGACGCGATCGTCCTTGCTGCGTCGCAGCGGCGGGCGGGTGGACGGCGGGGCTGCCTGTTGTTCGGTCATGCCCCAATGCTGGCGCGGCCAAGCGTCCTGCGGATCGGTTGCCGTCCCTGAGAAAGCCCTGATTTCACGGCGCTTGGCAGCATAGGGATGGCTGGGGGCGACAGAATGTCGGCTGTGGAGCAGCGCAAGGCCTATCGCGCGGTCGAAGGTCGCATGATCGCGGGCGTGTGCCGAGGATTGGCCACGCATCTCGGGGTCTCGGTGGCCGCGGTGCGAGCGGTCTTGGTGGCGGCCGCGGTGTTCGGGAGCGGTGCGGGCCTGCTCGCCTATTTGGCCTTCTGGGCGCTGCTGCCGCTTGACCCCGATGATGATGAAGCGGCTCCTGCAGATCCTGACCGGCCGCAGTGGATCGCAGGCGCCTTGCTGTCCGCAGTGGTTGGCTTCCTGGCTCTCATCGCCCTGGGCTTTGCGGCGGTAACTCCCTATCTGCTCCCTGCTGCCATTGCGGTGGTGGGCCTGGCGCTGGTGTGGGGCAGCGCGGATGACGTGCAGCGAGCCAGTTGGCGCCATGACGCCGCAGGTATGGCGCGCGGGGCCGTCGGCCAGGCGACAGTGCACGGGCGCTGGCGGGCGGCGATCGGTGCCCTGGCCGTGGTCATGGCCATCGTCGGTTTCTCGGTTTCCAGCGTGGGCCTCAGGACCATGGTGCAGGGCGTGGCCACCACAGTGCTGTTGCTGGTGGGGCTACTGCTCGTAGCGTTCCCCTGGTTGCACGAACGCTGGGCGGCACGGGTGCAACAGCGCATAGCGTTGGTGCGCGCGGACGAACGCGCGGAGATGGCGGCACGAATCCACGACTCGGTCATGCAAACGCTTACCCTGGTTCAGAAGCACGCCGATGATCCGGTGCGCGTGCAGCAATTGGCACGTGCGGAGGAACATGCCCTGCGCGATTGGCTGTACGGCGACAACGGCGATTCCGCATCCTTCTCGTCGGCCATCCAGGCAGTGGCCAACGAGGTGGAAACCAGGCACGGCATCAGCATCGAGGTGGTGAATGTCGGTGATGCACTGGTGGATTCGCGACTGGAAGCCCTGCTCTCGGCGGCACAGGAGGCCATGGTGAACGCGGCCAAGCATTCGGGGGCCGGTGCCGTGCAGGTGTACTCGGAGGTCGACGATGGCCTGACCACGGTGTTCGTGCGGGACCGCGGCCGCGGCTTCGACCTCCATGAGGTTGCGGCCGATCGTGCAGGCATCCGCGAATCGATCGACGGGCGCATGCAGCGGGCGGGTGGCAGTGCCGTCATCCGCAGTGCGCTTGGCGAAGGCACGGAAGTGGCTCTGCGATTGCCTCAGGTGACGCCATGAAGACGGCTGCCGAGCTTGTCGTCGGCATCATCGACGACCACGCCATGGTGCGCGCCGGCGTGCGCGCAGAACTCCACGGCAAAGTGCGCGAGGTGGTTGAGGCCGACGGCGTGGAGTCGGGCATTGAATTGGTGCGTGCCGCCAAGCCCGATGTGGTGCTGCTCGACATCCACATGCCCGACGGTGGGGGAGTGGCGGTGCTGCAGGCCTGCCAGTCAGAACTTGCGAGGACAGCCTTTCTCGCCCTCTCGGTCAGCGATGCAGCAGCCGACGTCATTGCTGCGGTGCGTGCGGGCGCACGCGGGTACGTCACGAAACACATCAGCGCGGACGACCTGGTGGATGCCATCGACCGGGTCGCAAACGGTGACGCTGTGTTCTCGCCCCGCTTGGCCGGCTTCGTGCTCGATGCCTTCGTAGGTGCAGCAGCCGAGGAAGACGAGGAATTGGATCGGCTCAGCCCGCGCGAGACGGAGGTCATGCGACTGCTGGCCCGGGGCTACACCTACAAGGAGATCGCCTCAGAGCTCTTTCTGAGCATCAAGACCATTGAGACCCACGCTTCTGCAGTGCTGCGCAAGTTGCAGCTGTCCAACCGTCGCGAACTCACCAAGTGGGCCAACAAGCGGCACATCGGCTAGTTGGCTCGGTCCCTGGGCAGTGACCTGGGCGTGCTGGTTGACCCGACGATCAGTCGCAAGCCGACGCTCAACGTTCGGGGCCTCCGTTTGGCCGAGGAAACCCCCATCGAGCGCGGAGTCCGGCAGCTCCGTGGAGTCTGACTCTTGAATCAAATAGCGTCCGTGGACGGAGGAGTGATGAGGGTTCGCACGCCGTACGAGGGCCAGCCGTTTGAGGGTTGGGATGAGGCGGCTCCCATTGCTGCACCTCTCCGGTT
>JAJXSV010000283.1 GCA_021784375.1 Actinomycetes bacterium
ATGCGGCGAGTCTAGTTCGGGCCGTTACGTCGGCATTTCCTCCTCCGCTCCGCCGGCCGACGTCGGATGCACAGCCTCCGCGGGCCAGACCCACGGCAACACAGGCTCCGCCGCATGTGGGTACCTGCGTCCCAACGGCGAGACGAAGGTGCACGAGCCGTCGGCCCGGCTCTCCTCGATGTTCCATCCGGCATGGGTCTTCTCCAGATGATGCCGACGACAGAGGCTGCCCAGATTGTCTGCGCGCGTAATCCCGCCCTCCTGATAGGGAACGGCGTGGTCGGCATCGCAGCGCAGGGCCGGTTGATTGCATCCGGGGTGCCGGCACACCCGGTCACGGGCGAAGAGGAAGGCGCGTTCTGCGGCGGTGAGCTGATAGCGCCTACTGCCGACATCCAGCGTGTGGCCGCTTTGCGGGTCGACGAGCAGTCGTCGGATATCCACGATGGCCGACTCGGCGAGGAATTCCCGCGCAGCACGGGCCGGGATGGGCCCCACTCCGACACACTCCGCGGGCGCCTCGGAGAGGCCAAGGAACGTGTCGAGCGTCATGACCAGGTCGATATGAGCGGCGATGACCGGCGCCGGCGATACCGGTTGGTCGGCCTTCACTGCCATTGGGGCTGCTGGATCCGCGGCCTGGGCGGCCCCGCGTCGGGCGCAGAAACCGTAGAGCACAGCCGACCGACGCACTCCGATCGGCGCTTCCGGATCGGCCCCTGCGGCATCACGAGCCGCCACCTCGATGGCTCGGTAACAGGCGCTGGCCTGCTCGGCGGGCATGACAGCGGTAAGCATGGCCATGGCGTCGGGCAGGGGACGCAGTTCAACACCAGACTGCACCTCCCGGGCCCGGGCGCGTCTGGCCTCGAAACCCTCGGGATCGAGCCGGGCCACGGTGTCGCGCACCTTGCGCTTGGTCTCAGCGAGCGTGTGCTCCACCGCGTAGCCACCGACCGCGGCGTCGTAGCGCTGCACCAACTCTTCGCGCGCGTTGGTGAGCTCCCAGATGCGGTCCGCACGGTCGGGCCCAGCATCTGTGTAGCGCCGCATCGCTGCCCGCGTCCGTTCTATCTCCTCATCGATCGATGCCGTGAGGGATTGCACGCCTTCCGCGATGGCAGTGAACGCAGCGGGCTGCACTCCGCCCGAGGCGGCCGCCTCCGCCACGGTGTCGAGATCAGCGTTGACGATGCGTGCGGAATCCAGGGCCGTGCGCGCCTTGTGGCTGCTCCACGAGAGCGCACTGGCCAGCTCGCTTGATCGCACGTCGGTGAGGGTGTGCTCCTCGTCGTCCACCCAGTACGAGGTGTGCCGTGGGTTGCTGCCGGCGAAGGCCACCAGCCCGGCGCCCAGACGGGCATGCGCGGCCGATTCCAGCCGTTGCGCTGCCTGGCAGTAGGAGACCTGGCCGTCGGGATCGAGGACTGCCGGATCCGCTTCGAAGACCAGAGCGGCCAGGTCCGCGCCGACGGGTGTGACGTCGAGCAAGGTGCGCGTTACATCCGCGTCCGCGTGTGAGCGCAGATCTGAGTGGAGCGAGGCGACGGCTGCTGCCAGGGCGGATCGCTGCCGGGGGTCGAGCTCTGAAAGGTCGAGCTCCGCCAGCGCCTGCAAGGCACGATCCGCGAGCTGCAAACGTTGCCGTTCGAGCGAGGCGTGCGCATCCTCGTCACCCAGCAGCACGAGCACGCGCAGGGCAGCGGCGCGCAATTCCTGTTCCCGCACCTGCCCCAAGGGCAGCACGTCCGCCTCGACGGGGTTGAGGAAAGCCAGTGAGGCGCGGGAAAGTCGCGCGACCGCGCTGCGCAAGGGCAGGGACGAGGATGCGACGCTGACCATGGTTACTCCAGCGAGATGCACGGTGCCGGTGGTCTCTGAGCCGGGCTTCCGATGGTCGGCTGCCGCCCCCTCGCGGAACGCGCTTCAGGGGGAGGGCCGCCACCGTCTCGGTGGGGCTTCGTCGTGCAATGGTCACGCTAGTGAGGGGGTCCGACAAGCCGGGACTCGCTGCAGGCGCAACTGTGAGCCGGGATCGACTGCCCGCGTCAGGACCGCGCTTCACGCGCGATGGCAAGGGCTGCGTCCATCCCCTGCTCGAGCAGCACCGGGAAATGCTCCGCGGGCAGCACCGGCACACCCAACTCCTCGGCCTTGGCGGCCTTGGACCCGGCGCCCTCGCCGACCACCACCAGTTCTGTCTTCCGGGAGACCGAGCCCGCAGCCTTGGCTCCGAGCACGGTGATCGCTTCCTCGGCACCGTCGCGGCTGAAGCCGGGCACTGAGCCGGTGATGACGATGGTGAAGCCGGCCAGCGGCTGCGGCCCCACCGGCGCGGCCTCCTCGCGCATGCGCACGCCGGCCGCCCGCCAGGCCTCCACGATCCCACGATGCCAATCAACCCCGAACCACTCGATGACGGCATCGGCAATTTCCGGACCCACACCATCGATGGCCTGCAGCTCCTCCCTCGATGCCGCAGCGATGGCGTCGAGATCGTGGAAGTACTTGGCCAGCGCCTGCGCCGCCACAGCCTGCACGTGCCGGATCGAGAGCGCCACGATGACCCGCCACAAGGGCTGGGCGCGCGCGGCATCCAACTGCTCCAGCATCTTGAGTGCACCCGCCGTCAGTTGCGGTCCGTCTTCACCCTTCTTCGGCTCCCGCGTGAAGAAGGGCACGGCGCGCAGGGCTTCCGGCGCGATGCTGAAGAGTTCACCCTCATCAGCAATCACGCCCGCCTCGAGCAGCGCTACGGCGGCCTGGTAGCCCAGACCCTCCACGTCGAGCGCACCGCGCGACGCCAGCGAAAAGAGCCGCTCACGCAATTGCGCCGGGCAGCTGCGGGCATTGGGACAGCGCAGGTCGACGTCGCCCTCCTTCGCGGGTGCCAGCGCGGTGCCGCATTCGGGGCAGTGTGTGGGCATCACGAAGGCGTGTTCGGCACCGGTGCGCAGTTCCGCCACCGGCCCCACGATCTCGGGAATGACGTCGCCGGCCTTGCGCAACACCACCATGTCACCGATGAGAATCCCTTTGCGTACCACCACATCCTGGTTGTGCAGGGTGGCGTTCTCCACCGTGGAACCACTCACCTTCACCGGTTCCATAACGGCATACGGAGTGACGCGGCCGGTGCGGCCGACACCGACACGGATGTCGAGCAAGCGGGTGGTGACCTCCTCGGGTGGGTACTTGTAGGCGATGGCCCAGCGCGGCGCCCTGGAGGTGGAGCCGAGTGCCGCCTGCGTGGCACGATCGTCCACCTTGATGACGGCACCGTCGATCTCGTGTTCTACGTCATGCCGGTGCCTGCCGGTGTACTCGATGAACTCCGCTGCCTCGCGCCAACTGGACACGACGCGGTAGTGAGTGCTGGTGGGCAGGCCCCAGGCGTGCAGCAACTCGTAGGCCTGCGACTGCCGCAGCAACAGTTCACCGTCGTAGGCGCCGACGCCGTGCACCGTCATGGAGAGCGCACGGCTGGCAGTGACGCGCGGGTCCTTCTGCCGCAACGAACCGGCTGCGGAATTGCGCGGATTGGCGAAGGGGGCCTTGCCGTCCGCCACCAGTGACTCGTTGAGGGCGGCGAAGGCGGTCACTGGGAAGAAGACCTCGCCGCGCACTTCCACGCGTGACGGCACCGGATGCTCGAGGGAGCCCGTGAGCCGGTGCGGGATGGAGGCGATGGTCTTGACGTTCACGGTCACGTCCTCACCGACACGGCCGTCGCCGCGCGTGGCCGCGCGCACCAGCACCCCGTCCTCATAGAGCAGGTTGACGGCCAGCCCGTCGATCTTGAGCTCGCACAGCCAGGCACC
>JAJXSV010000284.1 GCA_021784375.1 Actinomycetes bacterium
GCGAGCACCGCGGCCTCCGCGCGGCCGCGCCGCGTCCCGGGAAGGTGTTCCAGCAGTTGGCTCATGGAATCCTCGGCTGATTTGATATCCGTCGAATCACAGGCTGCCAAGGTATTTGACGAATGTCAAGAAGGTGGGCATCCTCGTGCCATGCCCAAAGCCCTCCCCCTGCTCGATGACAAGGCGCCCATCTGCTGCGCGCCACTGGGCACGGCGCAGGCCCTGAGCGAATCAGAGGCTCTGGCGCTGGCCCTGCGATTGAAGGCCCTGGCCGATCCCAAGCGTTTGCGCCTGCTTGCTTACATCCTGGAGCAGCCGGAAGGCGAGGCCTGCACCTGCGAGCTGGCACCGCTCGTCGGCCTCAGCGATGCCACGGTCAGCCATCACCTGAAGAAGCTGGAAGGCGCCGGACTGGTCACCAAGCAACGTCGTGGAATGAGCGTCTATTACCGCGTGGTTCCCGATGCTGTTCGCGCCATCGCGGACGCCCTGCACCTCGACCGCTGCTGACCCGCTACTGCGCACGGCGCAGGCCGATCAGTGGTGCGAGATCTCCTCAATGCCCTCGCGCGACTCCCGGCGACTCTCGTACATGCGTTGGTCCGCCACGGTGACGAGATCATCGATCGTGTTGTCCTGCGGCATGCTGTCCGCGGATCCGAGGCTCAGTTGGGCGTCCCACTTGCTGAGGTCGATGCCGGACGTCAGCAACTGAACCCGGATGCGCTTGAGGAATTCGGCGCGATCAGGTGCCTGCCCCAGCCCGACCACCAGGAACTCATCGCCACCCCAGCGCACCACCAGATCACCCATGCGCACGACGATGTGCAACGACTTGGAGACCGCACGCAGTACCTCATCGCCGAAGTCGTGACCGTGTGAATCATTGGCCTGCTTCAGTTTGTCGATGTCAATGAAGGTGACGAACACCCGTTGGTTGAGTCGCCGCGCAGTTCCCAGCATGGCCGGCAACATGGTTTCCAAGCCGTGGCGATTCAAGGCGCCGGTGAGGGGGTCGATGATCGCCCGCTGCTCGGCCAACGCACGCGCCTCGGCCAGGGCACGGACGGAGCGCAACCGCGCGCTCATGATCATGATCGCGGCGCCGAAGGCCACGAGCATGGTTCCCGGCCAGGCCGTGTCGGAAACCCAGTCGTGCTGCGCGGCCAGGGTCAGGGCACTGGCGATGATGACGACGCTCGCGACGAGGAAGGGCGTCCAGGCCAGCGTCACGGCACCCAGGAGCATGATGACCACCACCAGATAGCCGGTGTGTGCAACGGTCGCCACCTGCACGAAGAAGCCGAGCAACCAAATGGCTGTGATGGTCATGGCCAGTGCGAACAACGAGGGCGCGATGGGCGCAGCGCTCGGGCTCCAGCGAATGGCGGCGGCGATGGCGGAGACGATGACGGCTACGAATACGGCAGCGTAGAGCGAATCCGCGTCGGGGACCTTGGCGATGAAGGACTCCGCCTCACTCACGGTCAGTAGCAGGACGCCGCTGACCACCAGCGCGATGGGAGCCTCACGCCGGATCATGGCCAGACGAATGGCATTGGTTCGGCGGCGGATGTCTTGCGAGGCTGGGGCCTGAGGCTGCGTCAGGAATCGCACTGGCCCCACCGCCCCCAGGTCCTGCATCTCTGGAGGGAAAGGCTACAACCGCACAATGTGGAACAGGTTGGAATCCCATCACGTATCGGTAACTGCCCGCGAAGAGGACTAGGTACAAAGTCCCAAATGGCGATTGTTGCTTGGGGTTTTCGCGCTCAGGCCGCGTCGATCTCCGCGATCAGAGCTTCCACGCGACGCCGGATCTCGTCACGAATCGGACGTACGGCCTCCACATCCTGGCCCGCCGGATCGTCGAGCACCCAATCCAGGTACTGCTTGCCCGGGAAGAAGGGGCAGGTATCGCCGCAGCCCATGGTGATGACGTAATCGGAGGCCTGCACCGCTTCGGTGGTGAGCACCTTCGGTGTCTCGTGTGACATGTCGATGCCCTCCTCGAGCATGGCCGCCACCGCAGCAGGATTCACCTGGGTGCCCGGATTCGATCCCGCCGAACGCACTTCGATGCGATCGCCCGCCAGGCTCGTGAGGTAGGCAGCAGCCATCTGCGAGCGACCCGCGTTGTGGATGCAGACGAAGAGGACAGAGGCCTTCTTGGACATAGGAATTCCTTTCCGGTCCTAGCGAGCGGCCAGGCGTTTGCGGAGCCAGAGTGAGAGGTAGACGAGTGCGACCAGCGCCGGAACCTCGATGAGCGGGCCGACCACGCCCGCCAGCGCCTGCTGCGAGGTGACGCCCCACACACCGATGGCCACGGCGATGCCCAATTCGAAATTGTTGCCGGCTGCAGTGAAGGCGAGAGTTGCTGTCTTGGCGTAGGGCAGGCCGACGCGCACACCCAGAGCGAACGCTGCACTCCACATGAGTGCGAAGTAGGCCAGCAGCGGCAGGGCGATGCGAGCCACGACAAGCGGCTCTCCGGTCATGGCCTTACCTTGCAGTGCGAACATCACAATGATGGTGAAGAGCAGGCCATAGAGCGCCCAAGGGGCGAGGCGGGGAATGAACTTCGCCTCGTACCACTCACGGCCCTTCGCGCGCAGACCGATGTGACGGGTGAAGAAGCCAGCCAGCAGCGGGATGCCGAGGAAGATCAGCACGGCTCGCGTGATGTCACCCATCGAGAACTGCACATCCTGGGTGCCCAGACCCAGCCATCCGGGCAGGATGCGCAGGTAGAAGGTGCCGAGGAGCGCGTAGGCCACGATCTGGAAGACGGAGTTGATGGCCACGAGCAGCGCTGCCGCCTCGCGGTCCCCGCATGCCAACTCGTTCCAGATGAGCACCATGGCGATGCAGCGAGCCAGACCTATGACGATGATGCCCGTGCGGAAGGCCGGCTGGTCGGCTAGGAATATCCATGCCAACGCGAACATGAGGGCGGGGCCGATGACCCAGTTCAAGACCAGTGATGACCACAGCAAGCGCCGGTCACCCGTGACATGCGACATGTCCTCGTAGCGCACCTTGGCCAGGACCGGGTACATCATGAGCAACAGACCCAGCGCGATCGGCAGTGAGGTCTCGCCGATGCGGATGGCGTCGAGGATGTCGCGAATCCCCGGAAACACGCGACCGATGAACAAGCCCAGCGCCATGGCCAGACCGATCCACAGCGGCAGGAAACGATCCAGAGTGGAGAGGCGCGCAATGACGTGCGCATCGTCGGCGTCTACCGCGGCAGAACCCTGATGCTCCATCTGCAACCCCTTGCCCGTTGTTTGCACCAACGCTACTTGACTCCGCAAAACATCTCAAGAATCATTGAGGCAATCGGGACTGCGAGGTGCTGGCTGTGGATCGGAGCGAGCGGGCGCGTGGGTTCGCGGCCCTCGGCGATCCCTTGCGGCTGGGCCTTGTCGAACTGCTCGAAGTGCAGGATCTCTCACCGCAAGCGCTGGCCGAATCCTTGGAGATCCCCAGCAATCTTCTCGCTCATCACCTCCGGGTGCTGGAAGAAGCGGGCCTCATCGAACGCCACCAGTCAGAAGGCGACCGTCGACGCTCGTACGTGCATCTGCTCGAAGGCGCGCTCAACGCTCTCATGCACACCCCGCAGCAGTTGGCTGCCCGCCGGGTGCTGTTCGTATGCACCGGCAACTCCGCCCGTTCGATTCTGGCTGAATGCATCTGGTCCGAGCATTCGACGATTCCCGCCGTATCGGCTGGCACGCATCCGGCGGATCGCATTCATCCGCGCACGAGAACGGCGGCGCGCCGTGCGGGGTTG
>JAJXSV010000285.1 GCA_021784375.1 Actinomycetes bacterium
CGCCATGTCGTCCGTCGGCGCAACCGTCTCGGCCTCGGCGTCGACCGGGGCTGAACCGCGATCCACCGCGACGTACTCCTCGTCGTCAAGCACCAGGTCCGTCACCGGGACCGGGGTGGGCTCAACTGTGATGTCGGAGTGCGCACCGCAGCCATGGTCGAGCGCGACCACGTGCCCGTCTGACGGCGAGATGTCGTGCGCGCAGACGCCGAAGGCCTGACCGAAGCGGCCGCCGATGGGCAAGAGCCAGGCGCAGGTGGAGCAGGGGTAGGGCGCGAGCCGGGCCACCTGTGACTCGGGCCCGTCGTCGCCGTCGCGCCAGCGCTCAGCAGCCTCGGCCAAGCCTTCCGGAGACAGCACACGCTCACGATTGAGCCCCAGTTCCCAGTGCAGGGGCTGCAGTGCCTCGTCGTCCAGAACCTCCGAGTACGCGGGCATGAGGCGTTCATCGTCGAGGGCCGTCGGCACCACATCGCCCGCGCCGAGGTCGCCGGGCCGCACGCGATCGGACCACGGCTTCCATTCGGGGACCCGCAGCGCACCCTCGCCGGGTTCCATCCAGATCTCGTTGATGGTGGCCTGTTCGCCGTTGCCGACAATGGCAACCGACCAATGCCAGTGCGGGTACCCGGGGTGCAGCGAAGCAAAGCGGACAACCGTCACGTCACCGAGTTGTTCGGTGCCGAGCAGGTCGCCGACGTGCGCCGCGGCGTCCGCCACCTCGAGGACCGCGGACCTCGCGAAATCATGCATTGTTCAGGTTCTCCGAAGGGCTCAACTTGATGATCCAGAGACCGCGCAACACGTTGGCGCTGGATCCCTGGGTGATGATCTGCAACGTGAGCGGGGTGCCCATGAGGGAACTGGCCGCGGTCTCGGGATAGACCATCTTCCAGTAGCGGCGGTGCAGGACGCCAGTGGTGAGGGGCTGCGCCTGACCGTTGATGAGGAGCGACGGAGCCCAGCCGGCGTCGGCGACGTCGCTGTCGACGGAGATGCCGAGCGTGCTACCCGGCGCCACCGTGAGCGAGGCCTCCTGGCCACTGTTCACGAGCGCGCCGATCTCAGTTGACGAGCAACCGGGCGTCCCCACCGCATTGGAACCGTCCTGGCTCCAGCAATTGGCTGCGACGTGAATGGAATTGGCTCCCGAGAAGACGGTCACTTCCGGCTTGGGCTTGTCGCAGGCCGTGAGGCTGACCAGGACTGCAGCGGCGACTGCCACCGCCTTGACCGTGGAACGCATAATCCAACTCGCAAACATGAGACCGCATGGCGCGGGGCCGCGTTGGGCGACCCCACCAAGCCTAGCCGCGGCGCGGACGACCACCATCGGGCGAGAGCAATGCCACAGTGCGATCGCGCCGGTCGCGGCCCGCCGCACGGAAGGCCGAGACGATGACGACTGCGCCCACCCCGATGAGGAGTATGAGCCCCCAGAACCACTGCGGGGGACGGTCCGCGCTGACCAGGCCGGCCAGCATGACCACTTCAGCCAGAAAGCCGATGGCCATCAAGGCACTGCCGACAAACAGCCGATTCCTGTAACGCTCCATAGGACGCCGAGCGTATCCAATCGGTAGCATGACGGGGTATCCGCGACATGAGGTGGCGGTCAGGACAAGCGAGGGCAACGTGCCGACCGGAAAAGTGAAGTGGTACGACACCGAGAAGGGCTTCGGCTTCCTCGAGACCGATGAGGGTGAGGATGTCTTCGTCCACACCACGGCCCTACCCGCCGGAGTCACCTCCCTGAAGAACGGCGCTCGCGTGGAATTCGGCGTGGCCGATGGCAAGCGCGGCAAGCAGGCGCTGGCGGTGAAGTTGCTGGAACCCCGCCCCTCGGTCGTGAAGGGCACGCGCAAGGCGGCCGACACCATGGCGGTGCTCATCGAGGACGTGATCAAGCTGCTGGACGGCGTCTCCAATGACCTGCGTCGCGGCCGCTACCCCAACGACGTGCACGCCGCCAAGGTGGCCGCCGTGCTGCGTGCCATCGCCGACGACCTCGACGTCTGAGCCCGCACCCCCCACCCCGCCCCGCCGCTTAACCGTCGGCGGTTTCGTGTCAGCGGACGGCGAGCCAGCGCTGCAGCCAGGGCCGGAACTCCGTGAGGCTGGAGATCATGACATCGGGCTGGTGGGCTTCGAGTTCGGCGCGGGTCATGGGTCCGGTGGTCACGATGACGGACATGGCCTGGGCCGCGCGTGCGGCGCGAATGTCGCCCTCGTGGTCGCCGACGTAGATCGACGCGCCCTCTTCGAGCAACACCTGGCCCTTGTGCTCGGCAAAGAGGTAGCCGTAGGTGGTATCCACCGGCAGTTGCACGACGTCGATCACCTTGTCCACGAAGTCCTTCTTCTTGGCGCTGATGACGATGACGCGTCCGCCGGCCTCGTGCACTGAATCAACCGCGTCGCGGGCACCTGGCAGCAGTTTGGACTTGGGAATGCCGAACCTGCCGTAGTGATCGCGGTACTCGTCGAGCAACTGCTCATAGGACTCGTCGGGTAACCACATGGGGAACACCATGTCGAGCGGCAGGCCGATGGTGGCCAGCACGTCGTCGCGGCGCACTTCGGCACCATGAGCGGTGAAGACGTGCATGAGGCCGTCGGCAATGCCCTCCGCGGAGTCGACCAGGGTCATGTCGAGATCGAAGCCGACGACGAGGTTCATGCGGGGAGACTAGCGAAGCTCAGCGCGTGACATCGGCATGCGTGAGGTGCAGCACCGGCCCCGCAGAACTGCGCCCGTCGCTGGTGCGTGTGATGGCCACGACATCCAGGTAGTCGCCGCCGCTCCAGGCCCCGTCTTCCAGCACCAGCCGATAGGGGGCACTGTCATCGCTGCCCAGCGCGTTCCACGCACAGGTGGCGCAGGTGCGGGCTGCGAACGTGACCGTGATCGGATCACTTCCGGCGTAGCTCGAGGCCGTGAGCAGCGGCGCCCCGTAGTCCACGTTGAAGGAAGCGGTCGTTGTCAGGATCGGGGCGCCGCTGGTCGCGGGAAGCAACTGCGCCGCGCGCAAGACCACGGTCGAGCGTGCCGGCACCGTGAAGCGCAGCTGACCAGAGGAGCCCGCTGAGGCGCTGACCTTGCCGCCGAACACGCTCTCGAATCGGGAACCCGGCGTCGACGTCGTGACGGTCGCTCGCACCGAACGATTGGAGGCGTTGCTCGCGACCACGAATTCCCTGCGTTCACCCGCGTCGATGCGCGACCACACCAGCACCGAGCCATCCGCCCGGCGCAGGGTGAGCGCACCATTGCGCAGCGCGGCGTACTTGCTGCGCAGCCCATTCAGCGCTCGCAGGAAGACCGACATGGGCAGCTTCTCCGCAGCTCTGCTGAGCGATGATCCACTGCCGATGGGCTTGGCCCCAACCCGCGGCTCGCTTCTCCAGGATGCAACCTTGGTCGGGAACATGTCCTCCCGCGCCGCCTTGTCACCGCCGCTCCCCACCATGCCCACCTCGTCGCCGTAATAGACGACGGGGGCGCCACGCAGGAGGTAGAGCAGTGAATACGCCAACTCCGTGCGCGACAGCAACTGGGCGGGAGTAGCGCCGCCTCCGGCGTTCTGCACCAGCATGGCGGTGCGACCCATGTCGTGGTTTCCGCCGAATACGGTCAGGCCATAGGCGTTGCGTACGAACCCGTCGGCGTTGGCGCCAGCGTTGAAGGCATCGTCGTAGTTCAGGGTGCTGCTGAGCGCCGTCGCATCGCTGGCGCCGGCTGCAAAGCGCACGACCGCTGGCTGCAGGCCGAAGTCGAGCACCCCTCACAGTTGGCG
>JAJXSV010000286.1 GCA_021784375.1 Actinomycetes bacterium
CGGCTGGCGCGCCGTTCAGCGCGTGATGAATACCACTGAACCTCAAAAGTGACCGATGAGCGCGTGCACATCGGCCTCGCCCATGAGGTGGTGGCTGGCTCCGGCAGCGTGGCGATCCTCGCCGTGTCCACCGTGGCCACAACCGTGCCGGCCAGCGCAGGGCTGCTGCCGGTCTCTCCTTGTTGGTGGCCGAGCACCTGGACCTCCGTGTCGACTGGTCGGCTACGGCCGGGGTGTGTGCCATTCGTCTGCGGATGCGAGGACCCGGGCAGAATGGGTTCATGGACGGTGCCGGACTCATCGATCGTGTGAACGCAGCCGCGGTGCAGCGTCTGCCGCGACAGTACGGTCGTGTACTGGTGACCCTGCAGTTCCTGTGGCTGGGGCTGCTGCTCGTCATCCCGGCAGGGTCGCTTCCCTTCCATTCTGCTGGCTGGCTGACGCTCGCCTCCGCCTGCTCGCTGTTCGCCGTGGCGGTGGCGATTGCTGCTTTCCTGTCGCTGGGCTCTGCCTTCCGGGTGCGCCCGGAGCCCTTGGCCGCTGCGCAACTGGTGTCACGCGGCGTCTACCGCTGGATCCGCCATCCCATGTACACGGCTGTGCTCGCCATCGCTGCGGCCATGGCCCTGAGCGTGAATTCCTGGGCAGCGCTCATCATCTGGGGTGCCCTGCTCGTCACGCTGGAATGCAAATCGCATTACGAGGACGCCCTATGGCGCGCCAAGGATGGACGCGCCGCGGATTACCAGCGGCGGGTGGGTCGTTTCCTGCCCCGAATGCGCCGGGTCAGTTGGTGATGTAGTTGATGAGCGCTGCGCGCTCGTCGTGCAACTCCTCGATGCGGTACTTCACCAGGTCGCCGATGCTCACCACTCCGAACAGCGAGCCGTCATCCTCGACCACCGGCACGTGACGGAACTTGTGCTCCGTCATGACCTCCATCAGCTTCTCGACGTCGTCGTCGGCGCTGCAGGTGAAGACATCACGGGTCATGATGTCCTCCACCTTGAGCAATGACACCTCGCCCACGAATTCGGAGAGTTTGCGCACGATGTCGCGCTCGGAGACGATGCCGTCGATTCTGCGTCCGTCCTCGGAGACGATGAGTGCGCCGATGCCGTACTTCTTCAATTCATCGACCAGGTGCTTGACGCTGGCGCCCGCTTTGATAGTGGCCACAAAGGGGCTCTTGTTCGACAGGATGTGTGCGATCTTCACGGTCGCCTCCTTGCTGTTTGATTCCTCAGGGCATAGTGCGGCACGCACCGGCGCGGCACAAGGGCTTGCAGGTCGGGCGACGCGAAGGCCACGGACTAGGCGCTGATCGTGTCCTCCGGCGCCGGTTGGCTGGAACGCAGGACCATGCCGACCCCGGCCAGGATGAGCAGGCCGGCTGGCAGCAATTGCCATTGCGGCACCTGCCCGGGCCAGACCCAGCCCATCAAGGTCGCACCCGGCACCTCGAGCAGCACTGCCAGACTCACGGTGGCCGCGGAGTAGCTGCGCAGGGCCTGGTTCATCAGGGTGTGGCCGCCCAGCTGTGCGAACAGGGTGATGCCGACGATGATCCACCAGTCGCGCGCGGGGAAGTGAGTGAAGTTCTGGCCGGACAGGGTGAGAAAGGCCAGCAACGACATGGCGGAAGTTGCGTAGACGATGGTGGTGTAGGCGGTGACGGGCAGCCTGCTGCGGACATGCTGGCCCACCTGCATGTAGGCGGCGGCGAGCAGCGCCGCAGCAAGTGCAAGCGCATCCCCGATGAGCGACCGTGGATCGAGGCCGAAGTCGATTCCGGTGAGCACCGTGACGCCGATCAATGCCACAGCAACGCCGAACCACTCCTTGCGCGGCGCGCGATGCCCGGCCAGATAGGCGAGGATCCCGGCCCACACCACCTGGGTGGCGGCGATGGCGATGGAGGCCGCGATCGAGGTGTAGCGCAACGACGGGATCCAGGTGGCGAAGTGCGCACCCAGGAAGAGGCCGGCCAACAGCATGAGGGCCCATTCCCGGCCTGTGAGCAGGCGCAGGCGTTCGCGATGTCGCCAGGCGAAGGGGGCGGTGGCCAGGGCTCCCAACAGCGTGCGCCAGAAAGCGATGGGCAGTACCGGTCCACTGAAGGCAACCACCAGTGGACCGGAGCTGGAGATGCCGAGTACGGCGACGCTCAAGGCGATGAGGTCGATGCGACGATGACGTGCGCGTACGGAGGCCCGGTTCATGCTGGTGGGCCTAGCCGTCCAGTGTTTCCATGGCTGCCATCCAGGCTTCCTCCAGCACCGACTTCTCGTCATGCAGTGCGCGCAGCGCACCATCGAGCTCGGCAACGCGGCCGTAATCAGTGGCATGCAGTGCCATCTCGGCGTGCAGCTTCGCCACCTTGTCCTCGATCTTCTCCATCTGCCGCTCCAGGCGCTGCACTTCCTTGCGCAGGCTGCGTTCGTCAGCGGCAGCGGGACGGACCCTGGGTAGGTTGCCGGCGCCGGATGCTTCGGCCACGACGTCCGACCGCAGGCGCAGGTACTCCTCGATACCTGCGGGCAGGTCGCGCACATGACCATCACCGAGCAGTCCTACGAACCGTTCGCTCACGCGCTCCAGGAAGTAACGATCATGGGAGATGACGAGCAGCGTCCCGGCAAAGCCGTCCAGCAGATCCTCAAGTGCGGCAAGGGTCTCCACATCGAAGTCGTTGGTGGGTTCATCGAGCACCAGCACATTGGGCCCGGCCATGAGCAGCCGTGTGAGTTGCAGTCGTCGTCGTTCACCGCCACTGAGGTCGCCCACCGGCGTCCACTGGGCATCCGCGCCGAAGCCCAGGCGCTCGCAGAGTTGTGAGGCCGTGAGTTCCCGCCCCTTGCCCAGATCGACGCGCTGCGCGATGTGCTCGACCGATTCGAGTACGCGGAACTCGGGGTTCAACTCCTCGAGATGCTGACTCAGGTAGGCCGGCTTCACTGTCTTGCCGGTCACCAGCTTGCCACCGTCCGCGCGAATCTCGCCGAGCAGCAGGCGGACCAGCGAGGTCTTGCCCGCACCGTTCACACCCACGATGGCGATGCGATCACCGGGCCCGATATTCCAGGTGACGCGGTGCAGCAGGCGCTTGTCGCCCAGCGAGAGATCGATGTCGCGCATTTCAAAGACGCTTTTGCCCAGGCGGGCTCCCGCGAAGCCCAGTAGTTCGATGCTGTCACGCGCCGGTGGCTCACCGGCGATCAGTTCGTTGGCGGCATCCACCCGGAACTTGGGCTTGGAGGTGCGTGCGGGTGCCCCCCGGCGCAACCAGGCCAACTCCTTGCGCATGAGGTTGCGACGACGTGAATCCTCGGCGAAGGCCTGACGCGAGCGCTCGGCTTTGGCGAGCACATAGGCACTGTAACCACCTTCGTAGTCCTCGACCTGACCGGCTACGACCTCCCACATGCGTTCACAGAGCTCGTCCAGGAACCAGCGATCATGTGTCACCACCACCACGGCCAGGCCGCGCCGCGACCTGAGGTGGCCAGCCAGCCAGGCGATGGCCTCGACATCGAGGTGGTTGGTGGGCTCGTCAAGCAGCAGCAGGTCGAGTTCGGTCGTGAGCAGGCGCGCCAGCGCCACGCGTCGTCGTTCGCCCCCGCTCATGCCCTGCAGGCTGCGGTCGAGCAGGGCGGCATCGAATCCACCGAGGATGCCGGTGAGGACGTCGCGAACCAGCGGGTCGCCGGCCCATTCGTGCTCGTCCCGGTTGCCGAGCACGACTGAACGCACGGTGGCGCCCTCAGCGAAGTCATCGATCTGCGCAAGCAGCCCCA
>JAJXSV010000287.1 GCA_021784375.1 Actinomycetes bacterium
CGCCGCAGTACTCGCGCACCTCGCAGTACTGCACCGACGTCGCCCGCGTGGTGCAGGCACCGGTGCTGCACGTGAACGGCGACGACCCGGAAGCCGTGGTGCGCGTTGCCCGTCTGGCCTTCGAGTACCGCGAGGCCTTCAACCGCGACATCGTGATCGACATGGTCTGCTACCGGCGCCGGGGCCACAACGAGGCCGACGACCCGTCGCTCACCCAGCCCCTCATGTACGAGCTCGTGGACCAGAAGCGCTCCGTGCGCAAGGTCTACACCGAGCAACTCGTGGGCCGCGGGGACATCACCATCGAGGAGGCCGAGCAGGCGCTCAAGCACTTCCAGCAGCAGATGGAGGGCATCCTCGGCGAAGTGCGCTCCGACGAGCGCGACGACCAGTTCTCGCAGATCACCGCCGCCATCATGAGCGAGGGTGAGGTGAAGCTGCATCCGCAGGCTCCCGCCATCGATGTGCCCACCGGCATCTCGCTTGAGGTCGTGAACCGGGTGGTGCGGTCACAGCTCGACATGCCAGAGGGCTTCCACGTCCATCCCCGCCTGCAGCCGCAACTCGCCCGCCGGGCGGAGATGATCGAGCGCGACGAGATCGACTGGGGAATGGGTGAGGCCCTGGCCATCGGCTCCCTGCTCACCGAGGGCACCAGCGTGCGCCTGGCCGGCCAGGACTCACGTCGCGGCACCTTCGGCCACCGCCACGCGGTCATCGTCGACAAGGAGAGCGGTCGCTGGTACAAGCCGCTGAAGCGCTGTTACGAACAGGGATCGCGCCTCTTCGTCTACGACTCACTGCTCTCCGAGTACGCGGCCATGGGATACGAGTACGGCTACTCGGTGGCCCGTCCCGATGCGCTCACGCTCTGGGAGGGGCAGTTCGGCGACTTCGCCAACGGCGCCCAGACCGTGATCGACGAGTACATCGCGGCCGGTGAGCAGAAGTGGGGCCAGAAGAGTTCGGTCGTCCTCCTGCTCCCGCACGGGTACGAGGGACAGGGCCCGGACCACTCATCGGCTCGCGTGGAGCGCTACCTCCAACTGTGCGCGCAGGACAACATGACGGTGGCCATGCCGTCGACGCCGGCCTCCTACTTCCACCTGCTGCGCTGGCAGATCCACGGTCCGCGCACGCGCCCGCTCATCGTGTTCACACCCAAGTCGCTGCTGCGAGCCAAGGCCGCGACCTCGAAGACCGAGGACTTCACAAGCGGATCGTTCCGGGCCGTCATCGGCGACGACCTCGTGAACCCTGGAGATGTCCGGAAGGTGCTGCTCTGCGCCGGCAAGGTCTACTACGAGTTGGCGGCCGAGCGGGAGAAGCGCGGCGCTTGGGACACCGCCATCGTGCGGCTCGAGCGCTTCTACCCGGTGGCGCAGGCGCTGCTGCCCGAGGCCCTGGCGAAGTTCCCCAACGCGGAGTTGCGCTGGGTGCAGGAGGAGCCGGCGAACCAAGGCGCATGGTCGTTCCTGGCCGACGTGTATGCGGAGATCCTCGATCGCAAGCTGCGTCGCGTGTCGCGCCCCACGTCATCGTCACCCGCAGTCGGCTCCCACCATCGTCATGAGGTGGAGCAGGCAGCATTGCTCGAGGCCGCCTTCTCGTAGGAGGGACCGACCCCGCTCAGTCGTCGACGTCCTCGTCGCGCGCCAGCCATGCCGCCAGGCGCTCGACGGGGACTTCGAATTCGGGGTTCGCATCGACGAATTCGCGCAGCTTGTCCGCCAACCAGCCCAACGTCACGGCGTCGTCCCCGCGACGCTCCTCGAGTTCCTCGATACCGCGATCAGTGAAGTACATGGCGAGATTGTCGCACTCCTAGGCTTGCGGCATGCGTGCCTTCGCCAGTGACAACTACGCGCCCGCCCATCCCGCCGTCCTCGCAGCGCTCAGCTCGGCCAACCTCGGACATGCCGCGGCATACGGCGCGGACGACCTCACGGACCAGGCCAAGGCCGTCATCCGGCGCCAGGTAGGCGCCCCGGACGCGGACGTGCACCTCGTCTTCAACGGCACGGGCGCCAACGTCGTCGCGCTCTCGGTGTTCCTGGAGCGTTGGGAGACGGTGATCTGCGCGGAGTCGGCGCACATCAATGTCGATGAGGGTGGCGCACCCGAGCGCCTGTTGGGCGCCAAGCTCAGCACCGTGCCCACGGGCAACGGCAAGCTCACGCCGGAGTTGGTGGACGCCGCGGTCGTGCGGCGCGGCGATGTGCACTTCGCGCAGCCGCGCGTGGTCTCGTTGTCACAATCCACCGAGTGGGGCACCCTGTACACGCCCGATGAGCTGCGCGCCATCGCCGACATCACGCACCACCACGGCATGTTCCTGCACATGGACGGCGCCCGGATCTCCAATGCGGCGGTCGCGCTCGGCTGCCCCATCGCGGACATCACGTCCGCCGTCGGCGTCGATGCGCTGTCGTTCGGTGGCACGAAGAACGGCGCCCTGGGCGCGGAGGCCGTGGTCCTCCTGCAGCCGGGAAGGGCCGAGCGGCTCGGTCACCTGGTGAAGGGCTCTGCCCAGATGTCGAGCAAGATGCGGTACAACGCAGCGCAGTTCGTCGCCATGTTCGACGGAGACCTGTGGTGGCGCAATGCCACGAACGCGAATTCCATGGCCGCCCGCCTGGCGGTGGGCATCCACGACCTGCCGGGCGTCGAGCTGGTGCAGCCGCAGCGCGTGAACGCGCTGTTCGTCCGCATGCCCGCGCCCATCATCAAGCCACTGCAGGAGCAGTTCCACTTCTACGACTGGATCGAGGCCGACTCCATCGTGCGGCTGGTGACCTCGTGGGACACCACCGCGGATGATGTGGACGCCTTCATCGACGGCATCCGGCGGGCGGTCAGCGGCTGACGCGCGGCCAGCGCACCACGCCCAGCAGCAGGGTGTCGGAGACCGGCCCGAAGACCCAGGAGTCGGAGAACACGGTGCGATCCCCGTGGGCATCGCTCTCCAGCCACCAGCCGCCCGCGTCACGGGCGGTGACGCGCTTGATGACCCGCTGTTCGGGTCGATCCGGTCGCCGTGCCAGCACCACCTCACCCACGCGGGGCGACCTTCCGAACTCCACAATGGCCAGCCGGCGCCAACCCCCGAAGGTCGGCGCCATCGAGCGGCCGCGCACGAGTACCAGCCCGAGGTGCGTTCCCCGCCCGATCGCCATGACGGTAGTCTGGCTTATTAGGTCGAACGTCCCCCTGGAGGTACCAATGCTTCTTTCCATCGCGCATGCGCATTGCGATCTGCCGTGCGGTGTCTACGACCCCGCACAGGCCAAGTTGGAGGCGCAGTCCGTGAAGGCCTGCATGGAGAAATACCATGCGTCCAACGATCCGGACTTCAAGGCACGCGCCGTCTCCATCAAGGAGGAGCGCTCCAACATGGTCAAGGAGCACCTGTGGGTGCTCTGGACCGACTACTTCAAGGCCCCGCACTTCGAGCAGTACCCCGAGTTGCACGGGCTCTTCAACGAGGCGACCAAGCTCGCTGGTGCCGCTGGCACCAAGGGGACGGTTGACGTCGCCGTCGCCGACAGCCTGCTCGCGAAGATCGATGCCATTGCCGACATCTTCTGGCAGACCAAGAAGGCCTAGCCACGCGCACACGGAAGGCCCGATCCCCCCTGCGGATCGGGCCTTCCGTGTTGTCGGCTCAGCTCGTGGTGAGCGGGCCGCCCGCCTGCTGCCAGGCCATGAGGCCGCCGTCCAGGTTGTAGATGCTCGTGAAGCCGGCATCCGCCATGGCGGTCGTCGCCAGGCCGGAGCGACTTCCGCTG
>JAJXSV010000288.1 GCA_021784375.1 Actinomycetes bacterium
CGTCCACGCAGTTCTCCTTGGCGAGTGCCGTCAGGTAGGCACCGCGCACCGGGTCGGTCTTCGACACCTCGGGGTACCCGATCTGGGCGCGGCGACACCAGATCTCGCGGAACTGCGCGTACTGCTCGGTCTTGAAGGCGCGCCCTCCGACGCGACCGCTGGCCTCGCCCGGGAGGTCGATGCCTGTGGGAGAGCCGAGGCCGAGGGCCTTGGCGGTGACGCTGATCGGGTCCTTGGGATGCTTGGCGAGGTTGCCGCCATCCTTCAGCCACAGGTCGTAGCCGATCTTGTAGAACACCGTGTTGCACGAGACCTCGATGGCACGCGTGACGGAGATCATGCCGAATGCCGCGGACTCATGATTGTGCAGGACCAGGTCACCGAGCTTGATGCTGCTCGGGCAGGAGATGGGCGCGGTCAATGGATAGCCGGCGTTGCCCGCGGCCACCGTGGATATGGCCTTGAAGGTCGATGCGGGAGGGAAGATGGCCTGCGTCGGACGGAAGAGCAAGGGGTCCCCCGACCCCGGCGCGGTGAGCGCCTTGTAATCCTTTGTCGAGATGCCCCCGACCCAGATCGCAGGGTCGTAGGTCGGGTAGGACGCGATCGCGAGCACGTGCCCGTTCCTCACGTCGATGACGACCGCCGCACCGGAGTCGCCGACGAATCCCTGCGAGTGGGCGCGCGCGATGGCCGCTGCCAGTTGCTGCTCGACCACCGCCTGCAGGCGCGCGTCGATGTTCGTGACCAGGTAGTTGCCCGCGACCGGTTCCGTCTTGCTCACCGTGCCGATGACCGTGGCATTGCGGTCGACCGCCAGCTCCGTGACGCCGGGCGTGCCGCGCAACTCGGCATCGTAGGTCCGCTCGAGCCCTGAACGACCGACGACATCAGTGCGCTTGAGCTGCAATCCCGTGGCACTGGCGGCGGTGATCTCCGCGTCGGACACCGGGCCGAGGTACCCCAGAACATGGGCAAGGTTGACTCCGAACACCTTCGGGAACACGCGTTCCGACTGAAGGTCCGCGGACACACCCGGGAGCTCGGAGCGACGCTCCATCACCTGCAGCGCGATCGTGGTGGACACGTCCTTGGCCACGGGGATCGGCTGGAATGGAGAACCGTTCCAGCACACCGGCGAGGGCGCAGCACCAGGCGTGCCGCACAGGGTCAGGTGCGCCTGCAGGGTGGCCGCAGGGACCTTGAGGATCGCTGCCAGTTTCGCGAGCGTTGCCGCCCCGGCGCGCGGGTGTTGGGTGATCGACGTCCGATCCACGGAGATGACGAGGCCGCTCTTGTTGCCCGAGAGCACACGCCCCGCTTGGTCCAGGATGAGCCCGCGCGGCGCCGGGACGACCACCGCGCGCAGCTGGTTGTTGCTCGCCTGCTGCTGGTAGGTGCTGCCACTGATGATCTGCATGAAGAAGAGTCGCCCGAGGAGCGTCACGAACATCGAGACGGCCAGGACCCGCAGGATCATGAGGCGGTAGTTGCCGGACACGCTGCTACCTGCGCACGTAGACGGTGGGCGCGGGCATGAGCACCCGCAGCAGGCCACGGACCAGCGGCACGATCGGCGTCGCCAGCAGGACGCAGTAGAACGCGCTGGCGACCGCCGTGAGCGGCAACTGCGTGAGCGAGATGGTGGCGTCCCCTAGCAGGCCGCCGAGTGCCGCCTGCATCACCACGTTGGCCACGGCAGCCGCCGCCACGAAGGCCAGCGGCCCGAGCGGTGATCGCGTGATGTCCGTCCGCAACTGGGCGGCGAGGAAGCCGATGATGGCGAAGGTCATGGCGCTGATGCCCATGAGGCCCACGGCGGGGGGCGTGGCATCCAGCAGAAGTCCGGCGGCGAAGCCGAGGAAGGCCGCCCGGCCGGCCTGCTGCTTCATGCCGAAGGCAGCAACGATCACGAGCACCAGGTCCGGGGTGGCACCGGGCAGGTTCCAGCGCGCGATGACCGCGGACTGCAGGGCCACGGCGAGGATGACGATGAAGGCGGTGACGACGCGCCGAAGGATGCTCATCAGCCGCTCGCCTTGGCGCTCGCGGAGGCTGTCGGACCGGAGCCGGTGGGCGCCTGGGTGAGCTTCGCGGCGTCGGAACTGACAGTGGCGCTGTCGGACACCGTGCCCGTGTCGGTCACCACCGGCTTCGGCACAGCCGGCAGGAGGGTGTCACGCGGATCGGTTCGGGGCTTCGCGATGACGACGCTCACCAGGTCGAGCGCACCCATGGAGACGAAGGGTGCGACGTCGGCTACCCGCGTGGACGTGCCCGCCTTGCCTCGGATGGATGTGACGGTGCCGATGGGGAACCCGGTCGCGTAGATGCCGTGCGCGACGCCGAAGGACACCAGCCGGTCACCGACGTTCAGCGGTGCGTAGGGGTCGAGCATCTGCAGTTGCAGGGTGCCGATGCGGCCCAGGCCGGAGACGAAGCCGATCTGCCCGGAGCCCTCGACGCGGGCACCCACGGTGGAGGTGGGGTCGGTGATCAGGGCCACCGTGGCCTGTCGCTTCCACACCTGCACGACGCGACCGACGAGGCCCGAGCCGCTCACGACATTCATATCCACCCGAACGCCATCCATGGAACCGGCGTCAATGAGCACCGTGTCCGCGAAGCCCTGGGAGGCCCCGATGGCAATGACGTTCGCGGTGACGATCTTGAACTGTGCCGAACCAGCGACGCGCATGATCGCATCGAACTCGGCCAAGCGGCGCTGGTCGTCCTGGGTCATGTGCAACTGGGCCCGCAACTGGTCATTCGCGCGCTGGAGCTGCGTGATCTGCGACTTGCGCGTTCCCAGTTCCTGCCAATCCGCGAAGAAGGTCCCGACAGGCCGGGCCGTGTTGCTCACCGCGGACTGCAGGGGACTCATCACCGTCCCGGTGGCACTGCGGATGGCATCGGTGAAGCCGTTCCGGCTGTCAACGACGGCGAGGAACAACGACACCGTGCAGAGCACGATGAGCGTTGCCTGCGCACCGTGCATGAATGTGTTGGGCCTGCGCGCCATGCGACGATGCGGTACTAGCCACGCGCTTCGGGGACGAAGACCCGCGAGAGCGAGTCGAACTCCTCGATGCACTTGCCGGACCCGAGCACCACGCAGTCAAGCGGGTTGTCGGCGATGATGACCGGCATCCCGGTCTCCTGGCGCAGACGTTCGTCGAGGCCGTGCAGCAGCGCGCCACCGCCCGTGAGCACGATCACGCGATCCATGATGTCGCTCGAGAGCTCCGGCGGCGTGCGGTCGAGCGTCTGCTTCACCGCATCGACGATCGCGGCCACCGGCTCCTCGATCGCGCGACGGATCTCCTCCGCGGTGACGACGATGGTGCGCGGCATGCCACTCACCAGGTCGCGACCTCGGATCTCGGCGTTGGTCTCATCCGGTGAGGGGTAGGCGGAGCCGATCGCGACCTTGATCTCCTCGGCGGTGCGCTCGCCCAGCAGCAACGAGTACTCGCGCTTCACGTACTGGATGATCGCGTCATCGAGTTCGTCGCCACCCACGCGGATGGAGAGCTTGCAGACGAGACCGCCGAGCGAGACCACGGCCACCTCGCTGGTGCCGCCACCGATGTCGACGACCATCGACCCCTGGGGCTCGCCCACGGGCAAGCCGGCTCCGATGGCCGCGGCCATGGGCTCCTCGATGATGTAGACCTTGCGGGCACCCGCGGCGTAGCCGGCATCCTTGATGGCGCGGCGCTCCACGCCCGTGACACCCGAGGGCACGCACACCACGAGGCGT
>JAJXSV010000289.1 GCA_021784375.1 Actinomycetes bacterium
TCGGTGAGCGCCTTGTAGTCCTTGCTGGAGATGCCGCCCACCCAGATCGATGGGTCGTACGTAGGGTAGGACGCGATCGCCAGCACCTTGCCGTTTCTCACGTCGACCACCACTGCCGCGCCGGAGCCACCGGGAAAGCCCTGCTGCCGGGCGCGGGCGATGGCGGCCGCCAACTGCTGTTCAACCACCGCCTGCAGGCGCGCGTCGATATTGGTGACCAGGTAGTCGCCGGGTACCGGATCGGTCTTGCTGACGGTGCCGATGACGGTGGAATTCCGATCGACGGCCAGCTCCGTGACGCCGGGCTTGCCGCGCAACTGCCGGTCGTAGCTCTGCTCCAGGCCGGAACGCCCCACCACATCCGTGGGCTTGAGCTGGAGTCCCTTGGCGTTGGCGGCTGCAATTTCCGCGTCACTCACCGGTCCCAGATAACCCAGCACCTGGGCCAGATTCACGCCGAATACCTTCGGGAACTGGCGCTCCGACTGCAACTCGGCTTGCACACCGGGCAACTCGGAGCGACGCTCCAGCACCTGCAGCGCGATATCGGTGCCCACGTTCTTGGCCACGGGTATGGGCTGGAACGGGGATCCGTTCCAGCAGATCGGCGAGGGCGCAGAACCGGGCGTGCCACACAGCGTGAGACGCGCCTGCAGTGTCGTCACCGGGGTCTTGAGGATGGTCGCCAACTTGGTGAGCGTGGCCAGACCTGCGGTCGGATGATTGGTGATGCTCGTGCGATCCACGGTGACCACCAAGCTGCTCTGGTTACCAGTGAGCACCCGACCCGCTTGATCCAGGATGAGACCGCGCGGCGCGGGTACCACCACCGAACGGAGTTGGTTGTTGGTCGCCTGCTGCGCGTAGGTGTCGCCGATGACGATCTGCATAAAGAAGAGCCGACCGAGCAAGGTCAGGAACATCGACACCGTGAGCACGCGCAGGATGACCAGCCGTGACATGGCTACCTGCGCACGAAGACGGTGGGTGCGGGCATCAGCGACTTCACCAGCACATGCACAAGCGGCACCACCACACTGGCCAGCATGGCGCCGTACAGCGCAGTGGCCGGAGCAGTCACGACCAGCTGCGACAGCGAAAGGGTGACGGCACCGAGCAGCGCCGACAGGAACACGTGCAGCACGACGCTGGCGGCCGATGCCACGGCCACGAAGATGATGGGCCCGAACACGGTGCGCATGAGGTCCGCACGCAACTGTGCCGCCACATAGGCGACGATGGTGAGCGAGAGTGCGTTGATGCCGATGATGCCGGAGCTGGGCGGAGTGGCATCCAGCAACAGGCCCGAGAAGAAACCGAAGGCCACGGTGCGCGCGGGATCGTGCTTCATGGCGAACGCAGCAACGAACACCAGCACCAGATCCGGAGTGGCGCCAGGCAGGTTCCAGCGCGCGACCACGGCCGACTGCACGGCAATCACCAACACCATGATGGCCGTGGTGAGGATGCGTCGAATGATGCCCATCAGCCACTCGCCTTGCTGCTCGCCGTCGTCCCGGGGACGGCGGATAGGGGTTGTGTGGGCGAGGCCGCGTCCGAGGGCGCAGTGGCGCTGTCGGTGGCGGTGGCGGTGTCGGTGATCACGGGCTGTGGCACGGGAGGGAGCAAGGCGTTCCGCGGGTCATTGCGGGGCTTGGCAATGACGACGCTCACCAGATCGAGCGCGCCCATGGACACGAAAGGTGCGACATCAGCAACCCGGGTGGAGGTTCCGGCCTTGCCGCGGATGGAGGTGACAGTGCCGATCGGGAATCCCGTCGCATAGATGCCATGTGCGACACCGAACGACACAAGCCGGTCACCAACGTTGAGGGGCGCGTACGGATCGAGCATCTGCAGTTGCAGGGTGCCGATGCGGCCCAATCCGGAGACGAAGCCGATCTGCCCCGAGCCCTCCACTCGGGCACCCACCGTGGAAGTGGGGTCGGTGATGAGTGCAACCGTGGCCTGTCGCTTCCACACCTGGACCACGCGACCGACGAGTCCGGCTCCGCTCACGACGTTCATGTCGACGCGTACACCATCCATGGTCCCGGCATCAATAAGCAGGGTGTCGGCGAAGCCCTGGGAGGCGCCGATGGCCACCACCGTGGCAGGCAGCATCTTGAACTGCGCGGTGCCTGCTGCGTGGAGCATGGCGTTGAGTTCCGCCACCCGGCGTGCGTCGTTCTGCGTCAATTGCAACTGCGCGCGGAGCGAACTGTTGGCTCGTTCCAGCTCCGTGATCTGCTGCTTGCGGGAACCCAACTGCTGCCAGTCCGCGAAGAAGCCGGTTATCGGCTGCACGGCCGAATTCACGGCCGATTGCAGGGGGCTCATGAAGCTGCCGGCAAGGGTGCGCAGCCCGCCGGTGAACCCGTCACGGGAGTCGACGACCGCCAGCAGCAAGGACAGGGTGCACAGTCCGATCAGCGCGGCCTGCGCACCCTGCAAGAACGTGTTGGGCCTGCGGGCCATGCGTCGAGAATTTCCTAGCTACGGGCTTCGGGGACGAACACCCGCGACAGCGAGTCGAACTCCTCGATGCACTTGCCGGAGCCAAGCACGACGCAATCGAGGGGTGAATCAGCCACGATGATGGGCATGCCGGTTTCCTGGCGCAGGCGCTCATCCAGGCCATGCAGAAGCGCGCCACCACCGGTGAGGACGATGCCGCGATCCATGATGTCGCTGGAGAGTTCGGGCGGTGTGCGATCGAGCGTCTGCTTCACAGCATCGACAATGGCGGCAACCGGTTCTTCGATGGCGCGACGGATCTCCTCCGCTGTGACCACGATGGTGCGCGGCAGGCCGGTGACGAGGTCACGACCTCGGATTTCGGCGTTTGTCTCATCGGGCGTGGGGTAGGCGGAGCCGATGGCTACCTTGATCTCCTCAGCCGTGCGTTCACCCAGCAGCAGTGAGTACTCGCGCTTCACGTACTGGATGATGGCGTCGTCAAGTTCGTCGCCAGCAACGCGGATCGAGAGCTTCGACACCAGTCCGCCGAGTGACACCACGGCCACCTCGCTGGTGCCTCCACCGATGTCGACGACCATCGAACCCTGGGGCTCGCCCACGGGCAGACCGGCGCCGATGGCCGCGGCCATGGGCTCCTCGATGATGTAGACCTTGCGGGCGCCCGCTGCGTAGCCGGCGTCCTTGATGGCGCGCCGCTCAACACCCGTGACGCCTGAGGGAACGCAGACCACCAGGCGCGGCTTGGCCAGGTGGCGTGACTTGTGCACCTTGCGGATGAAGTGCCGCAGCATGATCTCGGTGACTTCGAAGTCGGCGATGACGCCGTCCTTCATGGGGCGGATGGCCACGATGTTGCCGGGGGTACGGCCCAGCATGCGCTTGGCCTCCATGCCGACAGCCAGCACGCGACCGTTGTCCTTGTCGATCGCGACCACCGAGGGCTCATTGAGCACAATGCCGCGCCCACGCACGTAGACAAGCGTGTTGGCGGTACCGAGGTCGATCGCCATGTCGCGACCGAGGAACGATGTGTTGAAGTTCGACACAGGTGTATCCCCTGGCTAGGCATTGTGTGTTCCGATCCTACCGGCGATGCGCCGACCGCAGCACCGCTGCGCCGAACTGGCCAAGCGCGAACGCGATCCGAACCCCCACTCTCCCGTTTTCGGATGACTTGAGGGCTCAGGGGCCCTGCGCGAACTGCCGAGGAGGTGTGCGGTGCAGTTGGCGCTAACGCGCCAACTCCGGGAAGAAGAT
>JAJXSV010000290.1 GCA_021784375.1 Actinomycetes bacterium
CATCCTGCTCACCAGTGTGCTCGTCATCATGGTGTTCCCGGTGCTCGCCGCGGCCCTCATCGTGCTCGAGTCCGATCGCAAGTTCGGCACCCAGGTGTTCGCCGCCCAGAACGGCGGCGCCATCCTCTGGCAGCACCTGTTCTGGTTCTTCGGCCATCCCGAGGTCTACATCCTCGCCCTGCCCTTCTTCGGCATCATCTCGGAAGTGCTCCCGGTCTTCTCCCGCAAGCCCATCTTCGGTTACAAGGGCCTGGTGTTCGCGACCATCGCGATCGCCGTCCTGTCGATGTCCGTGTGGGCACATCACATGTACGTCACGGGAGCCGTGAACCTGCCGTTCTTCTCACTGCTCACCATGCTCATCGGTGTGCCGACGGGCGTGAAGTTCTTCAACTGGATCGGCACCATGTGGAAGGGCTCGCTCACCTTCGAGGCGCCCATGCTGTGGGCGATCGGCTTCCTCGTGACCTTCCTCTTCGGCGGGCTCACGGGCGTCCTGCTGGCCTCCCCTCCGATCGACTTCCACGTCTCGGACAGCTACTTCGTGGTGGCGCACTTCCACTACACGGTGTTCGGCACCGTGGTGTTCGCGATGTTCTCCGGCTATTACTTCTGGTGGCCCAAGTTCACCGGTCGCATGCTCGACGACCGCTTGGGCAAGCTGCACTTCTGGGTCACCTTCGTGGGCTTCCACACCACCTTCCTCATCCAGCACTGGCTGGGTGTCATGGGTATGCCACGTCGCTACGCCGACTACCTCGCGAGTGACGGGTTCACCACCTTCAACACCATCTCCACCATCGGCTCGCTGGTCCTCGGCTCGTCGTTGCTCGTGTTCTTCTACAACGTGTACAAGACCTACCGGCACGCCCCGCTCGTGAACACCAACGATCCCTGGGGCTTCGGCGCGTCCTTGGAGTGGGCCACCAGCTGCCCGCCGCCGCGGCACAACTTCACCTCGCTCCCACGCATCCGCTCGGAGCGCCCGGCGATCGACCTGAAGTTCCCCGAGCTCATGGAGAAGGCGCACCAGGCATGAGGATCACCGGAATCTTCTTCGCCCTCGCGGCGGCCCTGTACTACTCACTGGCGGTCATCTACAACCTGGTGTCGCACGAGGTCATCGGTACCACGGCACTCGGGCTCACGGGCGGCCTGGCCACCATCGTGGGTTTCTACATGCTGTACACCGCCCGCCGTGTGGGTGACCTCCCGGAGGACCTGCCCCTGGCCGAGGTGCACCACGCGGATGCGGACTACGGGTTCTTCCCGCCGCACTCGTGGTGGCCGCTGCCGGTCGGGTTCTTCGTCGGCGTGATCGCCATGGGCCTGATCTTCGCCGTGTGGCTCCTCATCCTCGGGTTGGCTGGGCTCATGCTGTCGGTCACCGGTTGGCTGTTCGAGTACTACCGGGGCGACCACCTGACCTGGTAGGTCGCGATGTCCGTGTGAGGGGTGGCGCTGCGCCACCCCTCACCGATTTCGGAGGAAATGTGCGCTGGCGGATCCCCTACACGTTGCTCGCGCTCACCTGGGGCTCCTCCTTCTGGTTCATCAAGGTCGGGCTGGAATCGTTCTCGGCCGTGCAGGTCGGCTTCCTCCGGGTGACCCTGGGGGCGCTCACGCTGCTCACATTGTCGGCCGTCACCCGGACGCCCCTGATCCGCGACCTGCGGCTGCTCGGCCACCTCTTCGTGCTCGCCGCCTGTCTGAACAGCACGCCCGGTGTGCTGTTCGCCTTCGGCGAGACGCACATCTCCTCGGTGCTGGCGGCCATCCTCAACGCCACCACACCCCTGGCGACGCTCATCATGACCCTGTTCGTGTTCCGGGACCAGCGGCCGACCTGGGCGCAGCAGTTGGGCCTGCTCATCGGCTTCGGCGGCGTCCTGGTGGCACTCGGTGTGTGGCGGGGGATCGGCAGCAACGCCGGGATCGGCGTGCTGGCCTGCCTCCTGGCGGTGACCGGCTACGGCATCTCCTTCCCCTATAGCCGCCGCTTCGTGGCCAACGCCCCCTATTCACGGACGTCCATCGCCACCGCCCAGGTGACGATCGCGGCCCTGCAACTGGTGCCCGTGGTGGCGCTCGCAGCACCGCGGTTCCACGCACCGAGCCGCGCGTCGCTGGCCGCCATGCTCGTGCTCGGAGCGTTCGGCTCGGGGATCGCCTACGTCTGGAACTATGCGGTCATCATGCAGGCCGGCGCCACCGTGGCCTCGACCGTGACGTACTGGACGCCGCTCGTGGCCGTCTTCGCGGGCATCGCCTTCCTCGGCGAGCGCATCACCTGGTTCGAACCGGCGGGAGCCGCCGTGGTCCTGCTCGGTGTCGCCGTCAGTCAGGGCAGGTTGCAGCGCAAACGGGCCTGACCGATTGAAGGAGGGGCCACGAACCTCGGTTCGCGGCCCCTCCTCAGGTTTCAGTGGGTGATCTCGTCGTGGCCGTGGCCACCGGCGATGTGCGCCTGAGCGGCCTCGATCTGCGCCTCGCTCGGGGGGACCACGCGATCCCCGTAGAAGAAGTGGGAGACCCGGGCACGAAGTTGCTTCCTCCGCAGGCCCGGTGTTGGCAGTCCGGCGGCGTCCGTGGCCGCAGGCGCCGCGATGGGGGCGAGCCCGGGGTTGCTGGAGAGCCGGGCGCGGTCACGCTCATTGAGCGGGCGATGGCGCTCGATGAACTCCCCATTGGGCAGGCGCAGGATGTTCCCCGTCTCATTGCCGTGCAGCAGGCGATCGACGTCGCGCCGCTGCAGTGACAGCGCGATGCGCTTGGTCACCCAGAAGGTGATGACGGGCACGATGAACACCAGCGCGCGGAAGGCGATCGTGATGTCGTTGATGGCGAGGTGAAAGGCGGACGCGATGAGGTCATTGCCCGACTCGATGAACAACACGATGTAGAAGGAGAGGAAGGCCGCGCCGAGGGCCGTGCGCGTGGGCACGTTGCGGGGACGGTCCAGCAGGTGCTGCTCACCCTTGCGTCCAGTGGCCCAACTCTCGAGCCACGGGTAGGCGCCGGCCAGCACGATCATGATGACGGGCAGGATCATGCCCGGGATCATGATGTTGAGGCTGAGCGTGTGGTTCCAGAGGTGGAGTTCCCAGTTCGGCATGAGCCGGACGGCACCGTCGAGGAAGCCCATGTACCAGTCGGGTTGCGACCCGGCCGACACCTGGTCGGGCACATAGGGGCCGAAGAGCCAGACCGGGTTGATCGTGACCAAGCCGGAGAGCAGGACGATGACGCCGAAGACGGCGAAGAAGAAGCCGCCGGCCTTGGCGATGTACACGGGCAGGAGCGGGAAGCCCACGACGTTTCTGTTGGTGCGACCGGGCCCGGGGTACTGCGTGTGCTTCTGGTAGGCCACCATGCCGACGTGCGCACCGATGAGGCCGAGGAAGACCAGGGGCAGGAGCAGGACGTGGACGGTGTACAGCCGCGGGATGAAGTCGAGGCCGGGGAACTCACCGCCGAACGCGAAGTACGCCATCCAGGTGCCGAACACGGGCGAGGCCTGCATGAGGGCCTGGGAGATGCGCAGCCCGGTTCCGGAGAGCAGGTCATCGGGGAGCGAGTAGCCAGCGAAGCCCTCGATGACGGCCAGGATGAGGAGCACCATGCCGATGACCCAGTTGAGTTCACGGGGCTTGCGGAAGGCGCCGGTGAAGAAGACGCGCAGCATGTGCACGGAGATCGAGGCGATGAAGAACCGCGATGCCCCGTGGTGGCTCTG
>JAJXSV010000291.1 GCA_021784375.1 Actinomycetes bacterium
GCCCTCGGCTATCTGGGCCTGGCGCTGGGCCACGGCACCTGGAACCTGCTCTTCCTCACCCTGGCCGGCATCGGCCACGCGGCCATCGCTCCCGCACTGGTGCTCGTGGGCTTGCGCGCACCCACGGTGGCGCAGACGGCGCAGCTGTCGGCCATGGCCCAGGGCATCGGCTACGGCCTGGCCGCCTTCGTGCCGGTGCTGCTCGGGCGCCTGCACGATGTCAGCGGATCATGGACAGCACCGCTGCTGGTTCTGGTGGCCGTGAATGTGGCCCAGTACTGGTTCGGCATGAAGGCCGCCCGCCTGCACGATTGACGGTTCCTCCTACACTCGCGGCAGGAGGCGACATGCCGGGGAAGATGGATCGTGCCAAGCGCTCGTTGACACGAAGAAGGCGCTTCCGCGACCAGACCAGGTGGCCGCTGACCCCCTGGCCGCTCGCACGCAACGATGAGGCTGGCTGGCTGGTACCGCTCAATGGCCATCCCACGCTTGACGGCGTGCAATTGCTGGGCCTGCTGCAGGGCCTGCCAGGTCTGCTGTCGCTGCGCGGCTCCACCATCCATTCGCTGGTCGGGGGCCGCTTCCGTCCCACTCGATTCGCGCGCGGCAGCATGCCCATCCGCGATCTGCGACCGCTGCTGCCCTACAACCCTCGAGCACAGGATCTGGCCTTCCTGTATGAGTCTACGGGCAGCGCCAAGGCCGAACTCGTCGTCAGCTACCTGGATCGCGACGGGCTGGAGTTGGCCCGCGCCTTCCGCGCCAGTGGCGACGGCAGCCCCATCCCGGTGCCCAAGGACGCCCTGCACCTTCGCATCGGTGTACGTATCACCGGTCGTGGTCAGGTCACGGTGCGTCGACTCAGTTTCGGCCAGCGCGCCGGGGGTTTCACCAGCTTCCCCGGACACTCCGATGTGATGGTGTTGAGCAACGGCTACCCCGCCGACGACGACCTGTACCGCAACGGCTTCCTGCACAGTCGCGTCAAGGGCTATCAACGCATGGGTCGCGCGGTCGATGTCGTCGTATACCGACGCGGCAATCCGGATACGCAGCGCAACTTCGACGGCATCGACGTCGTCACCATGTCCGACGAGTCATTGCCCATGGCACTGGCCGCGCATCGTCATGTGCTCGTGCATTTCATGAACCGCGCCATGTGGGAGGCCCTTGCACCGCGCCTCGACACAGTGCGGGCGACCATCTGGATCCATGGCTATGAAATCCAGCCCTGGCATCGACGCGCCTTCAACGAGACCACGGAAGCCGGACGCGAAGCCGCGGAGACCGCGAGCAGCGAACGTGAATCGCTGTGGTCGCATGTGCTGCGCACGCAACATCCCAATCTCAGTTTCGTCTTCGTCTCGCAGACCCTGCGCCAACAGGTGGAGGAGGACTACGGCATCACCCTGCCGGCCGAGCGCTACCGCGTGATCCACAACCCCATCGACGTCGAGCACTTCGCCTTCCACGCCAAGGATCCGGTGCAGCGTTTGCGCGTGCTCTCCATCCGCCCCTTCGCCAGCCGCGTCTACGCCAACGACCTCACGGTTGACGCCATCCTCGCGTTGCAGACGGAACCGGAGTTCCCGCAACTGCAGTTCCGCATCGTCGGTGATGGGCCGCTTTTCGAGGAGACGGTGGAACCGTTGCGAGCGCTGCCCAATGTGGAGCTGCAGCAACGCTTCATCAATGCCCAGCAGATCGCGCAGATGCATGGCGAGTTCGGCATCTTCCTGGTTCCCAGCCGCATGGATTCGCAGGGCGTCTCGCGTGATGAGGCCATGGCCTCGGGCCTGGTTCCCGTCACCACGGCGATCGCGGCCATCCCCGAGTTCGTCGACGAGCAGTGCGGTGTGCTCGCGGCGCCGGAGTCGAGCGCGGAGTTGGCGGCCGGCATTCTGCGACTGGTTCGTGACCCGGAACTCTTCACGCGCCTGTCCGCGGCCGCCGCCGCGCGTGTGCGTGCCGACCGTTCAGCGCAGGCCATCTTGCGTGCGGAACTGGATGTGATCGACTCCCGCTGATGCGGGCAGGGTCATTGGTCACATCGCGCCAACTTGGACATTGCAGCACAATTCATACGTGTTCCAATCGAGAATCCATGGCCGCGGTGGGCAGGGCGTCGTCACCGCAGCGGAGTTGCTCAGCGTCGCAGCCTTCTACGACGGTAAGTACGCCCAAGCCTTTCCGAGTTTCGGATCCGAGCGCACGGGTGCGCCTGTGGTTGCCTACACGCGCTTCAGTGACAAGCCCATCCGCCTGCGAGAACCGGTACTGGTTCCGCAGGCCCTGATCATCCAGGACCCGACCCTGCTGCATCAGGTCGATGTCTTCTCGGGTGTGAATGACGATGCCTACATCCTCATCAACACCAAGAAGACCTGGGAGGAACTCGGCATCGAGTCCCTGGAGCACTCGGCCTTCGAGTACCGGCGCCTCACCGTGCCCGCGTCCGACTATGCGATGAAGTACGTGGGGCGCCCGCTCCCCAATGCGGCGCTGCTCGGTGGCTACGCCGCGGCCACGCGTCAGGTGGCGCTGGAATCCGTGGTGCGCGCCATCGAGGAGCGCTTCCCCGCCAAGATCGCGGAGGCCAACGTCGCGGCCGCTCGCGAGGCCTATGACTACGTTCGCGCACAGAAGACGGAGGCGATGGCCCATGCGTAAGCAGATCGAGGGTTCGCAGGCGATTGCCCAGGCAGTGGCCACCTGCCGGCCGGGCGTCATCTGCGCCTATCCCATCTCCCCCCAGACGCACATCGTCGAGGCGCTCGACGACATCGTGCGCAAGGGCGGCATCGAGAACTGCGTGTTCCTGAACGTGGAGTCCGAGTTCGGCGCCATGTCGGTGGCCATCGGTTCCTCAGCCACCGGTTCACGCACCTACACGGCCACGGCCAGCCAGGGCCTGCTGTACATGGTGGAAGCCGTGTACAACGCCTCCGGTCTGGGCCTGCCCATCGTCATGACGGTGGCCAACCGTGCCATCGGCGCTCCCATCAACATCTGGAACGACCACACCGACGCCATGAGCCAGCGCGACTCGGGCTGGATCCAGCTCTACGCGCAGGACAACCAGGCGGCGGCCGATCTCCACGTGTTCGCCTTCCGGCTCGCGGAGCTCGTCTCCATGCCGGTCATGGTCTGCATGGACGGCTTCGTGCTCACGCATGCCATGGAGCAGATCGACGTGCCCGAGCAGGCGCAGAGTGACGCCTTCCTGACACCCTTTGTGCCGCGCCAGAAGCTCGATGTCGAGAACCCCGTCTCCATCGGCGCCATGGTCGGTCCCGAGGCCTTCACCGAGGTCCGTTGGTTGGCCCATCACAAGCAGTTGGAGGCGCTGGCCGCCATTCCCGGGCTGGCAGAGGAGTTCGCCAGGGCCTTCGGCCGCCGCGCCGGCGGTCCCAACGACTTCATGGGCCTGGTCACCGACTACGGCACCGAAGGCGCCGAGACCGTGGTTGTGGCACTCGGTGCCACCATCGGCACGCTGGAGGACGTCATCGACGAGATGCGCGAGCAGGGAACCTCGATCGGCGTGCTCGGCATCACCTCCTACCGTCCCTTCCCGACGGCCACCATCCGGGAGAAGTTGAAGCACGCCAAGCGTGTGGTCGTGCTGGAGCGGGCTTTCGCGGTCGGCATCGGCGGCGTCGTCGATTCCGACATCCGGATGGCCCTCAACGGCCTCGACATCCCGCAGAACACGGTTGTCGCAGGCCTCGGC
>JAJXSV010000292.1 GCA_021784375.1 Actinomycetes bacterium
TTCTACTCGGGCGATGACTTCGACGTCCTGCTGGCGGTGGGTGCGCTGCTGGCTTTTGGCATCGAGCCCCGCCACCTGCGCGCATTCAAGGCCGCTGCCGATCGCGAGATCGGCCTGGTGCAGCAAGTCATCACGCCGATCGCCAAGTCCAAGGCACCCGATGGGGTGCAGCGTGCGGCTGAAACCGCTCGGGAAATAGCGGCGCTCTCGGTGGCGTTACACGCATCATTGGTGCGCAGCGGAATCAACAGCGTCGCACGCTGATCCCGCTGATCCCGCAAGGGCGACGCAGAGGAGGAACCATGCGTCAGGTATCCGTTTCCGGAATTCGCATGATCGAGGCGAGCAACGAGATCGTCCTGCTGCTTAGCGATGAGCGTCGTCAATTGCCGATCTGGATCGGCAGTCCGGAAGCAGCGGCGATCGCCTTATCGCAACAGGGCTATGTGCCCTCCCGACCACTCACACATGATCTGCTGCTCAACGTGCTGGAGGCGCTGGGTGCCCCCTGCGAGCGCGTGGAGGTGACGAGTCTGGTCGACGGCGTCTTTTACGCCGACCTGGTGCTGGCCAGCGGGCAGCGTGTGGCCTGTCGGCCCTCCGATGCGGTGGCTATCGCGCTCCGGGCCAAGGCGCCCATCCTGGTGGCGGATGAGGTGCTCGATGCGGCAGCGGTAGTCGAGGCGCCCAGTGAGGATGAGGTGGATGTCGACGCCTTCCGCGCTTTCCTTGATGAAGTGTCACCAGAGGATTTCGGTCAAGCCTGAACCGAGTTCGCGGAAACTCTCGACCTCACATTGAATGTTTGAACTCTCAAGTCACGGTAGAGAGTTTGTTGGCGTGTCGGACCGCTCGGTCGTTGACCTGTCATCGCCGTCCACCTACGGTGTGGGCAGCGGAGTTTCCCCCTTCCGCTGGAGGCCACATGGAACCGCGCCTTGACGTCGCACCCGCCACCACCGCTGAGCCGGTCGTGGTGCCACACCAACCCGAGCCGGAGCATGTCGGTTTTCGTGGACCGGTGGCCTGCGGAGCGGCCGGCATCAGCTACCGGCAGCTCGACTACTGGGCCCGCACCGGGCTGGTCGAACCTAGCGTCCGCTCGGCCTCCGGGTCCGGAACCCAGCGCCTCTACGGATTCCGTGACATCCTGCTGCTCAAGGTTGTGAAGCGACTGCTGGACACCGGAGTCTCACTGCAGAACATCAGGGCCGCTATAGATCACCTTCGCTCGCGCGGGGTCGAGGACCTCACCAATCTCACGCTCATGAGTGACGGGGCCTCGGTGTATGCCTGCACCTCTGCGGATGAGGTCATTGACTTGGTGCGCGGCGGACAAGGCGTGTTCGGCATCGCCGTTGGTCGCGTGTGGGAGGAAGTCGAGGGCACGCTGGCCACGCTTCCCACGGAACCCATGGAGCCGACAGTGACTGCTGCCGCCACCGATGAGCTGTCGATGAGGCGCGCACAGCGCCACGCCGGCTGAGCTGGACTCGGCACGGGCCGGGAGGTTCTAGACTTCCTGCGATCGCAAGTGTTCATGCGGGAGAGTGCTGCCACAGCCATTGGCGGCCGCCGACGGAGCAACCACCCCGGAATCTCTCAGGCAGACGGACCGCAATTGAACAGATCAATCTGAAAAGTGAGCCTTGTGCTCCGCCGAAGGGGAAAACGACGTCGCTCGGGCAGCGTCGCGAAGCTCTCAGGCCGCAGTACCTGCGAAGACAGAGGGGTCTTCCCATTGAGGAGACCTTCGGGTCTCAAAGAGGAGACCCATTCATGGAGCAATTCGCCGCGCGGCACATCGGACCCCGCGAACTCGAGATCGAGACCATGGCTCAGGCCGTGGGCTTCGAATCGGCAGAAGCGCTGGTCGCGTCCGTCGTCCCCGAGACCATCAAGTGGACCGACAGCCTGCAGCTGCCTGCCGCCTACGACGAGGCCGGCATGATCGAGCACCTGCGCGAGCTGGGCTCCCGCAATCAGTTGCTGCACTCGTACATCGGCCTCGGCTACTACGGCACCCACGTGCCCAGCGTCATCCTGCGCAACATCCTGGAGAACCCCGCGTGGTACACGGCCTACACGCCGTACCAGCCGGAGATTTCGCAAGGACGACTGGAAGCACTGCTGAATTTCCAGACCATGATCTGCGAGCTCACGCGTCTCGACGTGGCCTCGGCTTCCTTGCTCGACGAACCCACGGCTGCCGCAGAGGCCATGACGCTGATGAAGCGGGCCGCCAAGTCCAAGAGCAATCGCATCGTCGTCGACGTGGACACCCATCCGCAGACGCTGGCGGTCATGCAGACGCGCGCCAACCCCATCGGCATCGAACTGGTGACGCATGACTTCTCCACCGGCGTGCCGGTGGGCGAGTACTTCGGCGTCCTGCTCTCGTATCCGGGTTCCTCCGGCGAGATCCGCGACATCCGGCATGCCATCGTGGCGGCGCATGAGCAGGAGGCGCTGGTCACGGTCACCACCGACCTGCTGGCGCTGCAACTCATTGAGGCGCCGGGTCGACTGGGTGCTGACGTGGCCATCGGTTCGGCGCAGCGCTTCGGCGTGCCCATGGGCTTCGGAGGACCGCATGCGGGATTCATGTCCGTGCACAAGGGCCTGGAGCGTTCCATGCCCGGTCGTCTGGTTGGAGTCAGCGTCGACAATGAAGGCAACGCCGGCATGCGGCTTGCACTTTCGACGCGCGAGCAGCACATCCGCCGCGAGAAGGCCACCTCCAACATCTGCACTGCACAGGTGCTGCTTGCCGTGATGTCCGGCATGTACGCGGTGTATCACGGCCCGGAGGGCCTGAAGGCCATTGCCTCCCGTGTGCACAGCCTCACCTCTCGCTTCGCCGCGGCCATGGAGGCGGCGGGATTCCCGTTGCTGCGCAAGGCCTTCTTCGACACCGTGCAGTTCGGTGCGGACCGCGAAGGAGTGGACGCGGCGCTGGCGGCCGCGCTGGCGGCCGGTTTCAACCTGCGTCGTGTCGACGACACCACCTTCGCCGTCGCCTTCGACGAGACGACCACGGATGCCTTGGCTGCTGCGCTGCTGTCCGCGCTCGGTGGGGGAGCGCTGCCCGCCTCCGCACCCTCAGCGCTGCCGCTCCCGATGCTCCGCGCCTCGCGTGCCCTCAAGCACCCCATCTTCGACATGATGCACAGTGAGACGCAGATGATGCGCTACCTTCGCAACCTCGCCGACAAGGATCTGGCGCTGGATCGCACCATGATCCCGCTGGGCTCGTGCACCATGAAGCTCAACGCTGCCACCGAGATGGAAGCCGTCAGCTGGCCGGAGTTCGCGAATCTGCATCCCTTCGCGCCGCTGGATCAGGCGCAGGGAACGCTCACGCTCATTCGCACCCTTGAGCAGTGGTTGGTGGAGATCACCGGCTACGACTACGTCACGGTGCAGCCGAATGCCGGTAGCCAGGGCGAGTTCGCGGGCCTGCTGGCCATCGGCGGTTACCACCGTTCACGGGGTGAGGGGCATCGTGATCGCGTCCTGATCCCCGCCAGCGCCCACGGCACCAACCCCGCCAGCGCGGTGATGGCCGGCATGCGCGTGGTCGTGGTGGCAACCGATGATCGCGGCAACGTCGATCTCGATGATCTTCGCGCCAAGATCGCTGAGCATCGCGACAATCTCGCAGCGCTCATGATCACCTATCCGTCAACGCATGGCGTGTTCGAGGCCGCGATCACG
>JAJXSV010000293.1 GCA_021784375.1 Actinomycetes bacterium
GTGGCCCTCACGGAACACGGTGGCGGTGATCTCAATGGCCTCGCCGACCGCGGCCTTGGCTGCGCGCGCTCCAGCGGCGATGGAGGGCTGGACGTCGAGGATGGGGAAGCGGTTGGCGGCACTGCTACTTGCTGTCGTCACTGGTGGTTGCTCCGATGTGCGGGTTGCGGTGGTCGGCGGCCGCTGGATGGTGTCCAGTCGGCCCAGATGGTTGGCCAGAACCGCCTTGGTCAGATCGGCCGTGTTGGCGTTCTCCGCGCGGCGGTTGTCCCTGCCCATGGAGGTAACCGTATTGACTGGCCGCAGGATTGGGCAGTGGCAGGGCGCCCGTAATGCAAATCGTTGCGGGGTTGCACGAGTTTGCGTGGATACGATCGCGCCATGGCTTCCGATGTGCGTGCGCTGGTGGTGGATTGGGGAGGCGTGCTCACGGGCAGTGTCGACTCGGGGGTGCAGCGCTTCCTGGACGGCGAGCACTTCGATCTCTCCGCCTATGGCGCCGTGTTGGGTGAGTGGATGGGCGACATTGCCCGTATCGAGGCCCGACTCAACCCCATTCACGCCCTGGAGCGCGGCGAACTCAGTGTGCCTGATTTCGAGGCCAAGCTGGCATCGGCGATGTCCGAACGGACCGGCGTGCACTACGAGCCGGCTGGACTTGTGCAGCGCATGTTCCAGCATTTCGGTCACGCCCATGAGATGTACGCCTTGGTGCGCAGGGCCCATGAACAGGGCATTGCAACCGCGCTGCTCTCCAATTCCTGGGGCAATGACTACCCGCGCGACCTGTGGACGGACATGTTCGACGTCGTCGTCATCTCGGGCGAGGTGGGCATGCGCAAGCCCGAACCGCGGATCTACAACCTCGTATGTGAACGCCTGGGCCTGCAACCCCAGCAGTGCGTCTTCGTCGATGACATGCCCTACAACGTCGATGCGGCCGTGCGCCTGGGCTGGATCGGCGTGCATCACCACACGTACACCGAGACCGCGCTGGAGTTGGAGGCCATCTTCGGCCTTCCGCTGGCATGATGCCCTCATGCGCGTCTACATCCCAGTGACGGCCGCCGATATCGATCGTCGTCGTACCGAGGGCTTCTGGACCATCTCGCCACGGCGAGCCTGGGCCGTCAACCACCAACTGGCCTTGGCCCTGCCGGAGGAGGATGACGAGGGCCGTGAATTCGTGGCCTCTCTGACGGCGGCCTCGGCATCAGCCTCGGGTCTGGTGCTGGCGGCCGACATGCAGGCCGCCATGCTCGGGGACGAGGGCACCAACGGCGAGGTCGAGGTGTCTGGCATCCTGCACAACCGCGACGTCGCCTGTCTGTTGCGGCTGGACGCTGAGGACGAGTCGCTCGTCTGGTACGCGCCAACGGAATTCGAGCAGTTGCTCGAGCTTTGACCCACGCGTCGCCGCGCGGCTGCTCCGGTCCGGATATCAGCAGCTCAGTAGAGCGCTTCACATTCGGCGTTGACGGCGGCGACCAGCCGGTCCTTGATGACACCTTCGGCCAGTGGGCTGGCCACGCCCATCCGAGCCTCCACCCGGGCCACGATGTGCAGGATGGTGGTGATGCCGTGCTCCGTGAGTTCCAGGCTGCCGATCACGGAGATGGGCAGGTCAGCCACGGTGATCTCGAGGTCGGCGCCGTTCTGGTTCCAGACGCGGGTTTCGGTGATGGTCAGTTGATCGGTCTTAAGGTAGGTGCGCCCAGCCGGCGGCACGTCGATGAAGCGCGTGAGCGTCGTGACATTGCCCTCCACTGTCGCAGTGGCTTCCGTAGCGCCGCCTGCCAGCGCAATGCGCTCAAGGTCGGCTGCGTGTCGGAGTTGACTGCGAATCGCCCCCGTGGAGTTGGGGATCGAAACGGTGAGATCGATCTGCTTGGCCACGGTCGCAGCCTATGCCGCTGCGGCTGTCTTGCCTGACAATTCCGGCCCTGTCCCGCGTGCCCGTGTCACTTGCCCATCTGCCGCAGCGAACTGGCAATGCCGCCGATGGCGAGCGTGACCAGCGCTGCGGGGAGCAGCCACTTGGGATCGAAACTGACGTGCACGTACTCATCCAGCAGCAGGGCGGCGGCGCCGGTCAGGAACAGCAGGCCCCAGATGAAGGCAGTGACATCGAACGGGTGCTTACGCATAACGGACCTCCACATTGCCCACATTGACGGTGAGGAAGAGTTTGAGCATGGGCTGCGCATCGGCGGTGCTGGCAGTGGTCAGGGATTCTGTCCAGTGCAGGTTCACGCCCGACCGTTGCTCAAGTCCCGGGTAGGAGATGTCGCCGACACTGACGTCGGACTGCAGGGCATAGCTGGCTGCGATGTCGCGCGGGATCAGCACTCGCAGGGTGCCGGCACCGACCTTGGCGGATACCGTGGTGATGCTGCCGGGTTGCGCACCCAGCGCGAGCGCGCGCAGGTCGAGGATGGCCGTGCCGGCGCCCAGGGAGTAGTTCAGGGGCGCGCCGCCGGACGCGCTGGAGGCCATCGGCGCCCACTGTCGATCGCCCGTGTCGGTGCTGCTGCGCCAGCCGCTGGGAATGGCGAGCAGGGCGAGGACCAGTCCCAGTGCGATGAGGCCGCGGGCGCGTCCGACAAAGGCCGAGATCAGCAAGCCCAGCGCGGTGATGGCCAGCGCCACAGCCAGGAAGGTGCGCGCGGGCAGGTCGGTGATATTCGCGAAGTTGAGCACCAACATCAGGCCCATGGCCAGTACGACCACATTCCACACCAGCTTGCCGAGAATCGAAGGCTCGTGTCGTGACTGTGCCCAGTCGCGCATGGCGGCCTGCGCGTACTCATGTTTGGCGTCCGCCGAGACGCGGCTCCAGGATGACCAGTCGCCCCCCACCCAGGATCGGTCGCCGAATGCCTGCCAGAGCGCGATGAGCAGCACGATGAAGATGAGGAAGGCCAAACTGCTGTGCAGGCCGGCTCCGAAGGATGAGATGACACCCATGGCCAAGGCGGCGAGCACGATGGCGAGGACGAACTTGAGCCCGCGATTGCCGCCATGCCGTGCTTCATCCAAGGCTGATTCGCCCGTGTCATCCGGGACCACGATCCACGCGATGATGTAGGCGAGGATGCCGGTGCCGCCGGCCAGCGCGAAGGCGGCCACGATCACGCGCACGATGATGGGATCGATCCCGAGTGAACGCGCGATGCCACCGCAAACACCGGCCAGGACACGATCGTCCTTGCTCCGCCGCAGTGGTGGACGGCTGGGCGGGGGCACCTGGGATTCCTGTTGTTCCGTCATAGGACCATGCTGGCGCGCCGGAGAGGCCCGCAGATCGGTTGCTGTCCCTGAGAAGGCCCTGATTTCCCGGCGCCCGGCGGCCCAGGAACGGCTGTGGGCGACAGAATGTCCGCGTGGAGCAGGACAGGGCGTATCGCGCGGTCGAAGGACGCATGATCGCTGGCGTGTGCCGCGGATTGGCGACGCACCTGGGAGTGTCGGTGGCCGCGGTTCGCGCGGTCTTCGTGGCGGCGGCGGTGTTCGGCAGCGGTGCCGGGCTGCTGGCGTACCTTGCCTTCTGGGCCCTGCTGCCGCTTGATCCTGACGAGGACGAGGCTGCGCCCGCGGATCCCGATCGACCGCGCTGGATAGCGGGCGCCCTGCTGGCGGGTGCCGTCGGTTTCCTGGCGCTGATCGCACTCGGCTTCTCCACCGTCACGCCCTACCTGCTCCCCTCCGCCAT
>JAJXSV010000021.1 GCA_021784375.1 Actinomycetes bacterium
GCGATGTTGTCACGCACCCATTCGAGCGCACAGACCATGTCGAGCAGACCGCGGTTCCGCGGCGCGTCGGCGATCCAGCCGAAGCCCTCGAAGCCGAGGCGATAGGCGATGGTGACGACGACGATGTTGTCGCGGTTGTAGGTGGCGCCGTCGAACCACGAGCCCGCATGGGAGCCCGAGACGTAGCCGCCGCCGTGGATGTACACATGCACGGACAGCCGCGCCGACGGATCGGCGATGGGCGTGAACACATTGAGGTTCAGGATGTCCTCGCCCGCGATGATGGGCTCGGGGATGGTGGTGGCGGGGTAGGGCGATCGACGCTGCGGCGTGGCGCCGTACTCGGTGGCATCACGCACGTCCGACCACACCCCGCGACGCACGGGCGCTTGGAAGCGGCGCTCCCCCACCGGTACCTCGGCGAAGGGAATCCCCAGGAATGCCAACGATCCCGGCCGTTCGATTCCGGCCACCGCACCGCAGGGTGCGTGGACGATGGGCGTTGTCATGTTCGGACTCCGATCGTTGATGCGTGTGAGGGCAATGTTCCCGCGTGCCGGTGCGCTAGGTGGTGGCGACCCCGGCGGCGATCCTGCCGAGCCAGGCGAGGCTGGGCTTCGGACTGCGCACGAAGCTCGATCGATCCACCGCGATGAGTCCGAAGGTGGGCAGGAAGCTGCCCCACTCGTAGTTGTCGAGCAGTGACCAGTGCAGGTAGCCGAGCACCTGGGCTCCGGCGGCGATCGCTGCCTCCATGCCCTGCAGCGCACCCGTGGTGTAGGCGATGCGGCGCACATCGTCATCGGTCGCGATGCCGTTCTCGGTCACGAGCAGGGGGATGCCCGCCAGGGCCCACAGTCGTTCGAGGTTGATGCCGAGCGCATCGGGGCGGTAGGCCCAACCCGTCAACGTGTTGTCGGGCGACTGCGGATGCGGCACCGGGCCGTCGGCGTCGACCGGCTGCGAGGTGTAGCTCTGGACGCCGATGAAGTCATCACCCGCACTCCATGCGAGGTAGGCGCCCTCCCAGGCGTGGAAGACCTCGTCGAACCTGGCCCGGTTGCCAGGCGTCGGCGTGAAGGCCTGGCAGGCGATCGCCCAGCCGACCTTGGCCCGGGTGCGCTCGCGCAGCACGGCGACCGCAGCCCGGTGCACGGCACCGATGCGTCGGGCGAAGGCGAGGCTGGGCATCGGCAGTTGTGCCATGGCGACGGTCGCCGTGTCCGGCGTCGGATCGGCGTCATCTCCGTGCAGGTGGTCGAAGAGCGCGAGGATGTTGGGCTCGTTGATGGTGACCACCCATCTGACATCGCCGAGTGCCTCGCAGCAGAAGGCCACGTAGGCGGCGAAGCGGTCGATGGCATCCGCTCGCTTCCAGCCCCCGGATTCGGCGAACCAGCGTGGTGTCGTGAAGTGGTGCAGGGTGATCACCGGCTCCACGCCACGTTCGTGGCAGGCGTCGATCATGTCGCGGTAGTGCAGCAGCTCGGCGCGCGAGAACGCTCCCTCCGCCGGCTCGAGGCGCGCCCACTCGAAGCTGAACCGATAGGCGTTCAGGCCGGCGTCGGCGAGTAGCGCGATGTCGTCGCGATAGCGATGGTAGGAGTCACAGGCATCACCGCTCGCCTCGCGGATGCGGGCGCCCCGCGGCTCGGCATGCTCCATGGCCCAGAAGTCGGAGTTGACGTTGTTGCCCTCGATCTGATGGGCGGCCGTGGAGGCGCCCCAGAGGAATCCCTCCGGCACCGGGGTCATCGTCCTGCCTTTCGTGGTCTGCGGGAACGGTCGACGGCGTGGGTGCGGGTGCGCACTCAGGCCTGCTCGATGAAATCGGCCATGACCTCGATGGAGTGGAGGGCTGATGGCAAGCCGGGGATGTTGAGGTGACCGTGGGGGACGCCGTGCTCGAGCACGCAGGTCACGTCGCAGCCCACGGCGTAGAGGTCCTCCGCGAGGCGCTCCCCGGACGCCCGCAGGCTGTCGTACTCGCAGTTGAGGATGAGCGTGCGGGGGAAGCCCGAGAGGTCACCGTCCCCGGGCCAGGCATAGGGGATGGCAGTTTGGTTCCCGCCGACATAGTTGGTGTGCAGCGCCTCCATGAGCGCCGGGGGGAAGGTGAGCCGGGCCGGGACCTGGGTCAGGACCGCCTGGAATTCCCTGCTCCCCGCCGGCATGACGGCATGCACCGCAGGGTAGATGAGGAGCAGGGACGCCGGCACCGCAGCCCCCTCGTCACGGGCCCGCTGCGCCGCGGCCGCAACCAGGTTGGCACCAGCGCTGGCCCCGCCGAGTGTGCGCGTACCGGGGAATCCCGCCGAGTCCTGGCTGAGCCAGGTCCAGGCCGCGTACACGTCGTCCAGGCAGATCGGGTGATGCGCACCGGCCACGGCCTTGCGGTAGTCCACGGACACGACGACGTTCCCGCGGGCACAGACCTCACGGCTCACCGCATCGGCCTCCGGCATGTCGAGGTCGCCGAAGACGAAGCCCCCGCCATGGACCCACATGAAGGTATGTGCCGGCGTGGCCCCGCGCGGCCGGTACACGCGCGCGGCGACGGGACCTCGGGGGCCGGGGATCGACAACTCCTGCAGCTCGACGTCGGGCGCCGCGTAGCCTCGCACCGGGGCATCCCACTGCTCCAGGCGGGCGAGCACCTCCGGCGCCTCGGCGGTGGCGAAGTCCGGCGCCGCCAAGCCCTCGACGAGGTGGAGGCGATCGGCGAGGACCGGAGCCCATTCCAGCGTCATGTTCTCGATCCGTTCCTTGGGTGGGACGCGTCAGCGACTGCCGTCGACGCCTTCATAGCTGAGGTAGTCGAAGGCGACGGTGCCCTCGTTGGCAACCAGGCCGAAGGCCCGCCCCACGAACGACTCACCGGTCTCGGCGCAGAGGTAGCGGCCGTCGAACCTGAACAGCTCGACCTCGCGCTCGCCCTCCAGATAGCCCACGATCACCTTGTCCGGCCCGTAGCTCGCCATGCCCGAGGAGCCCGGTTCCGTGGTACGGATGAACAGGGTCACGATGTCACCGTCGAACGGCACCTGTTCCGTGATGGCGAGTTCGTGCAGGTGCACACGCGCGCTGATGACGCCGGCACCAGCCACCACGTCGACGAACTGGTGCTCGTCGATGCGCAGCGCCAAGCCACCCACACCCTCGAACACATCGGCCCGGGTGGTGATGAGGACGTGCTCGTGACGCTGTCGCTGCCCGACGAAGACCGGGCGGAGGTCGGCCATGGTGGTGCCCTCCCCCTCCAAGGTCAGCCAGCCGGGTCGCGCCGTGAGGCTCGAGACTTCGTGCGGGAAGCGGCGGATGCCCAACCACGACGGCGCGAGTGCGGCCCCGTCGAAGTCGTCGCGCTCGGTCCACTGGGGAGCGGGGTCGCTGAGGATGACCGGGTCGACGACGGGCCAGCCGTCCTCCCAGGCCAGGTTGGTCGCGAAGGTTTCGCGGCCCATGGGCGAGAAGGCGCGGGTGCCGCTGCGCGTGCGCATGCCGAGGCAGATCATCACCCACTCACCCTGAGGCGTCTGCACGAGATCGCCGTGTCCGGTGTTCTGGATGGGACGGTTCGTGGAGCGCGCGGAGAGCACGGGATTGCGCGGACAGCCCTCGAAGGGGCCCATGGGCGAGCTGGAGCGCGCGATGGAGACGCAGTGCCCGCGCTCGGTGCCTCCCTCCGCGATCATGAGGTACCAGTAGGCGCCGATGCGGTACAGGTGCGGTGCCTCGGGGAACATGAGGCCGGTGCCGAACCACAACGAGCGCGGCTGCTCGAGCACCTCGCCGGTGTACGGATCCACCCGCACCTGCTGGATGCCCATGTGCTGGTAGCCGCCGCTGATCTCCCCCGATGCGACCATGAGGCCGGAGAAGGTGAGGTAGCAGGTGCCGTCCTCGTCCCAGGTCAGGTCGGGGTCGATGCCCTGGACCTCCTGGAACTGCACGGGGTCCGACCAGGGGCCCGCCGGATCGGCAGCGGTGAAGACGACGCATCCCTGTCCGACAACGGTGATGACCAGCCAGAACCTGCCGTCATGGAAGCGGAGCGTGGGTGCCCACGCGCCCAGACCGGTTGCGACGCCTGCAACGTCCAACTGGCCCGGGCGCGTGGCCACGTTCCCGATCAACTGCCACGAGCGGAGATCTTGGCTTCTGTAGATCGGGATCCCTGGCAGGTACTCGAAACTCGAGGTTGCCAAGAAGTAGTCGCTGCCCACCCGGACGATGCTCGGGTCCGGGTTGAAGCCCGACAGGACCGGGTTGTGCAGTTCCATGGTCGTCCCTAGTGGCTTGCCGCGGCTGCAGCCAATGCGCGTCGCTCTTCGCGTCGCTTGGCCTGCAGGGTCGGGTGGGGCACCGGCGCCGCCATCATGAGCCGCTTGGAGTACTCATGCTGCGGGTGCGAAGTCACCTGGTCCCCGTCGCCCCATTCCACGATCTCGCCGTGGTACATGACCGCGACCCGGTGGCTCACATGGCGCACCACTGCGAGGTCGTGGGACACGAACAGGTAGGCCACACCGGTGCGCTCCTGGATCTCCAGGAAGAGATCCAGCACGCGCTCCTGCGTCGAGAGGTCCAACGCCGAGACCGGCTCGTCGGCCACGATGAGCTTGGGATCCAGGGCGAGCGCGCGGGCAATGGCGATGCGCTGTCGCTGCCCACCGGAGAACTCGCGCGGGCGGCGCTCACCGGCGTCAGCGGGCAGGGCCACCGCGTCGAGCAGGTCCTTCACCCGCTTGCGGGCCTCGGCGCGCCCGATGCCCTGTGCCAGCACCGGCTCGGAGAGGATCTGCTCGATGCTCATCGACGGGTTCAGCGACGTGTACGGGTCCTGGAACACCACCTGCATGTCGCGGGCGATGACCTTGCGCTCGGCGCGGTCCGCGTGGGCGATGTCCTTGCCCTCGAAGATGATCTCGCCTGCGGTCACCGGAGCGAGGCCGAGGATGGCGCGACCGAGCGTGGTCTTGCCACAACCGGACTCGCCCACCAGACCTACGGTCTCGCCGGGACGGATGTCGATGGAGACACCCTTGAGCGCCTTGAACCCGTGACGACCCAGCTTCTTGCCGTGGTACGTCACCTCGACGCCCTTCACGTCCAGCAGCAGTTCAGCCATCACGCACCCACCTTCTGCGCCGGGGCGACGTAGGCGCCGCGTGCCGGACCGTGTTCGTCGAGGATGGCCCCGAGCAGTTCCTTCGTGTACTCGTGCTCCGGATGATCGAAGATGTCGAGGATGGCCCCCGTCTCGATGATGCGCCCGTACTGCATGACGGCGACGCGATCGCAGAGATCGGCGACCACCCCGAAGTTGTGCGTCACCAGCAGGATGGCGACGCCCGTCCGGCGCTGCAGGTCGCGGAGGACGTCGAGGATCTCCGCCTGGATGGTCACGTCGAGGGCCGTGGTGGGCTCGTCGGCGATGATGAGATCGGGATCGCAGGAGAGCGCACCGGCGATGAGCACGCGCTGTGCCTGGCCGCCGGACACCTCGTGCGGGTAGGAGTTGTACGTCTTCTGGGGGTCGGGGAGGCCGACCATGGCGAGCAGTTGCAGTGCCTTCGCCTTGGCCTCCTCCTTGCCCAGGCCCAGCACCAGCCGGATCGGTTCCACCAGCTGCGAGCCGATGGTGAACGACGGGTCGAGGTTGCTCATCGGCTCCTGCGGGATGTAGGAGATGCGCGCACCGCGGATCCGGTCGTACTCCTTGGAGGCCAAGGTCGTGAGCTCGACACCGTCGAACTTGATGGAGCCGTCGAGGATGGTGCCGCCGGCGGGCAGCAGCCCCAGCAGGGCCAGCGCCGTCTGGGTCTTGCCCGAACCGGACTCGCCGACCAGGCCGACGACCTCACCCCTGTTGATCGAGAGGTTGGAGTCGTGGACGACCACCTTGTACTTGCCGCCGACCTGCAGGTAGCCGATCTCCAACTTGGAGATGCTCACCAGTTCCTGGCCCTGGCGGTGGGGCTCGGGGTGCACGATCGCAGGGGCGATCTGCTGCTCCTTGACGTGCTCCTCCATGGTCTTCCTCGTGCTCTTGCGCACCCGGGCGCCCACGCGCTCGAGCTCGTCGCGGAGGATGGTCGCGAAGATGACGAGCGAGATCATCAACAGCGCCATCCCGACCGCGGGCCAGAGCAGGCGGATCGGCTGCTCCCAGATCTTCTGGTAGCCGTCCATGAGGAGCGAGCCCCAGGAGATCGACGAGAGATCGCCGAAGCCGAGGAACTGCAAGCCTGCCTGGATGGCGACGGCGATGGACGCCATGATGCCGGCCTGCACGATGATCGGTGCGCGCACGACGCCGAGGACGTGGCGGGTGATGATCTTGAAGTCACCGAGCCCGGAGACTCGGGCGGCATCGACGTACAGCTCGTTCCTGACCGCGCGCACGGTCACGAACATGAGTCGGAAGAACGATGGAGCCAGCAGGACGCCGAAGATGCCCATGGCGAGGAAGAGGTTGTTGCCGAGAACCGCAGCTGCGGCGAGCAGCACCACCAGGCCCGGAAGCGCCTGCAGGATGTTGGAGAAGGCATTGCCGACGCTGTCCCAGAAACCGCCGAAGTAGCCGGCGAGCAGGCCCAGCGAGCAGCCCAGGACGATGGCGATGGCGAGGCAGAGCAGCGCGCCGAGCAGGGTGAAGCGCGCGCCGAAGATCATGCGCGACATGACGTCGCGGCCGAGGTCATCGGTGCCCATCCAATGGGCAGCGCTGGGCGCCTGCTTGAGGTGCGTGTAATCGGACTTCGAGGGGTCGTAGGGGGCGATCTGGTTGGCGAACACGGCCAGGAAGACGAACAGCGTCACCATGATCGTGGAGAAGGCGCCCATCGGGTTGGTGATGAGCTTCAGGAAGAGGTTGCGGTCGCGCAGGGCGAGGCGCGGGGCTTCGATCGTGCTCATGACAGGCGCACCTTCGGGTTCAGAGCGGCGGACAGCAGGTCGATGACGAGGTTCACCACGATGACGATGAGTGCCATGGTGGCGACGATCCCCATGACCGCCGGGATGTCCTTCTGAGCCGTGGCCTGTGCGGAGAAGGAGCCCATGCCGGGGATGGCGAAGATCTGCTCGATGATGACGATGCCACCGAGCATGCCGACGAACTGCAGGCCGAGGATCGAAAGGGCCGGGCCAGCCGCATTGCGCAGCACGTGCTTGAACACCACGCGGTTGTAGGACAGACCGCGAGTGCGCAGGGTGCGCACATAGTCATTCTGCAGGGCATCCTTCACCGCACCACGGATCTGCTGCGTGAGCGAGGCCAGGCCGCCGAAGGCGATGGCGCCGATGGGCAGCACCGCCGACTTCAGGAACTCATGGAAGTCCTGGCTCGGTGGCGTCCAGCCCACCGCGTTGAACCATGGCCGCTCCACTGCGAAGAGCAGTACCAGGGCGAAGGCCACCAGGAACCCGGGGATGGCGAAGCCGGCGAGGCCGAGGAACTGCACGAAGCGATCGATCCAGCCGCCGCGGATCGCCGCAGCGACGCCGAGCAGCAGCGAGAAGACGGTGGCGATGATGAGCGACGTCGCCACCAGGGTCAGCGTGACGCCGAGGCGCGTGCGCACGATCTCCATGACCGGTTGCGAGTAACTCCACGGCATGCCGAAGTCACCGCGGATGGCATGGGAGAACCACTTCCAGTACGACTGCAGGAAGGGCACATCCAGCGAGTGCTCGTGGTTGAAGCGGGTGATGTCCGCCTTGGTGGCAGTGATGCCGAGGATGGACCGGGCGATCGTGCCCGAGCCGAGGAAGAGCAGGAAGTAGGCGAGGGTGCAGACGGTGAACAGGAGGATCACTCCCGTGCCCAGTCGTCGCAGGGTGAACTTGAGCATTGGGGTCCAATCGTGCAGGGCGATCGAAGAGGGTGCGCGCTCCGCGCGCGCTGACCCTGGTGGGCCGGGGCGACGGAGGGCCGGGCAGACGTGCTACCCGGCCCTCCAGTCGTCTTACATGTTCAGCGTGATCAGGCTGCCGGCTGGAAGCCGAAGGGCAGGTACGGGACGGCGTTGCCGGCCTGCACGGTGACCTTGAGCTTCTTGCCGTTGTAGGCGAGCTTGCCCTCGTTCACGTAGAACGGCGCGAACCAGGCCTGCTTCACCAGGTAGGTGTTGAGCTTCTTGAGCGCCGCGACCTGGGCCGCACCGGTCGTGTGCTGGATGGTGCTCAGCAGCGCGTCCGAGGTGGCGTCACCGTAACCCGAGGGGTTCCAGACCGCATCACGGTTGATGAGGAACTTGATGAAGGTCCAGTCATTCGAGTTGCGCTCGAGGATCATGTAGAAGGCCGGGTACTTCGGGGTCAGGATCTGCGTGAAGAAGTCGTTCAGCGGAACATCCGTGTAGTTGACCGTGATGTTGATCGCTGCCAGCGCGTCCTTGATCGCCTGCGGGCCCGAGGTGCCGAACACGGAGACGGTGGGCATGTTGAGGGTGAAGCCGTTCGCGTAGCCAGCGGCAGCCATCAGGGTCTTGGCCTTGGCGAGATCGAACTTGTAGAAGCTGTCGAGCGCCGGGATGTAGCCCTTGCTGTACGAGGCGAAGACGTCCGACGTGGGCTTGCCGTAGCCCTGGGCCTGGACCTGGACCTGGAGGTTGCGGTCGATGGCGTAGTTGATGGCCTGGCGGACGCGCACGTCCTTCAGCGGGGTGCCCATGCGGCCGCCCTTGTCAATGAGGCTGAGGCCCGCCCAGTCGAGGTAGTAACTGGCGAACTTGAAGCCCGCTGCGGTGAGCATGGGGACCGTCGACTTGTCCACGAGGTTCACGGCGTCCACCTGACCGGCCTTGAGCGCGTTCACCGCTGCAGTGCCGTCGGAGATCACCTTGACCGTCAGGCCATCCCACTTGCGCATGGGCTTGTTCCAGTACTTCGGGTTGGCCTTGAAGACGTAGGTCGAGCCGATCTGGCTGTCCGCCTTGTCGAAGACGTACATGCCGGTGCCGACCGGATTGGTCTTGGCGGCCTCGGTGCCGATGGTCTTCGGCGCCTGCATGAGGCCCATGTTGCGACCGAGGTAGCCGACGAATGCAGGGTCGACGTCGTTCAGGGTCACGACCACCGTGTTGGCGTTCTTCGCCTTGACCGACTTGATGGAGGCGGCGTTGGAGGCGTCCGGCGAGTCACCCTTCTGGAAGGCGAGCAGGTTCTTCACGACAGCGGCGGCGTTGAAGGGCTCACCGTCCGTGAACTTGATGCCCTTGCGCAGGTTGATCGTGAGCACCTTGAGGCTCTTGTCGTACTTCCACGAGAGGGCCAGGTTGGGGACGAGTGAGCCGTCCGGCTTGGCCAGGGCCAGCCCGTCGTACACCGCCTGGTAGTAGATCGACCGGTTGCCGAACTCGGAGGAACGGACTTCGAAGGACTTGATGTCCGCCAGGTCGGCATAGGTGAAGGTCTTGGGCGCCGCTGCCTGGGCGCTCGGGACGCCGGCGATGCCGGCGAGCACGATGGCCGCAGCTGCGGACGTCGCGAGGAGTTTCTTCATGAGTTCTCCGCTCAGTCTTGGGCCCCGTCGGCGAGGGCCCGGCGGGACAGTTCACTTAATCCATTCAGCGAACGTGCGTGAACGGTAACAACGGCCCGCCGCGGTGATCAATGGCCTCGCGCGTGTCGTTATTGAACCGTAATGAAACGATTAAGTGGCGAGCCGCTAGGGTGCCATCCATGAACACTCAGGCGAAGATCACCGGAGCCGATGTGGCCCGTGTCGCCGGCGTTTCGCGGGCCACCGTGAGCTACGTCCTGAACGCCACGCCGGGTCAGTCGATCCCCGAGGAGACGCGCCGGAAGGTGAAGGCGGCGGCTGAGCAACTCGGCTATGTGCCGCACATGGCGGGCCGCACCCTGCGTCGGGGCCGGAGCGACCTCATCGTCTGGATCCTGCCGGACTGGCCCATCGGCTCGGCCGTCGGCGAGTCCATCGAGCTGCTCACACGCGAGGCCTCATCACGCGGCTTCACCCTGGCCATGCTCAATGAGGGGAATGACCACAACCGACTCGAGGCGACCCTGCGCACGCTGGCCCCGGCAGCGGTGGTCTCCATGCACCGGCTCCCCGACTCGATCCACCGCTTCGCCAAGGCGAGCGGCGTCACCATCGTCTCCATGATGGGACGCCGCACCGACCCCGAGACCGGAGTGGACATCCTCCAGGCCTCGATCAGCGTCGGTGACATGCAGGTGCGCTACCTGGCGGAACGCGGTCACTCCCGCATCGGCTACCTCTACCCGGACGATGTGCGGGTCAAGGAATTCGCCATCGGTCGGTACAAGGGTGCACGGGAAGCAGCGAAGGCGCTGGATCTGCCGGCGATCCGCAAGCGGACGATGCCGCTGCAGCGGGAGCGGCTGGGCGAACTCGCCGTGGAATGGCGCGAGCAGGGCATCACCGCCGTCTGCGCGTACAACGATGAGTGGGCCATGGCATTGCTCTCGGGCATGCGCATGTTCGGCCTCGAGGCCCCGCATCACCTCGCGGTCATCGGATGCGACAACGTGCTCACTGCTGCCGTCGCCTCTCCGCCACTCACGAGCATCGACCTCAACCTGCTCGCCTACTCCTTCAACATGATGAACGACGTCGAGCGTGCGCTCGGGATCGAGCCGTCGACGCCGGATGACCCGGCCGCCTTCGAGACCATCGTGGCCCGCGAGTCCGCCTAGCCACCCCCTGCCACGAGAGGCGATCCGCACCATGACCGATGTCATCCCACCGCTTCGCACCGCGTTCAACGACGGTTGGCGGATCCGCAAGCCGATGGGCCCCTTCGCCGCCGTCATGGGTGGCGGCGCCGAGCCCACGCCGGTGACCCTGCCGCACGACGCCATGCGCGACATGGAGCGCACACCGGATGCACCCTCAGGTGCCGCCTCGGGCTACTCCCCCAGTGCCGCCTGGACCTACCTCAAGCGCTTCGATGTGCCAGCGCTGTGGTCGGGCGCCTGGGTCGCACTCGAGATCGACGGCGCGGCCTCGCGCTCGCTCGTCTACGTCAACGGGGCCCTGGTGGCGTCGCGACCCAACGGCTACGCGCGGTTCGTCGTCGAGATCGGACCGCACCTCCGCTACGGCGCTGCCAATGAGCTGCGGATCGAGGTGCGTACACACAAGGATTCCCGCTGGTACTCCGGTGCCGGCCTGTACCGCGGTGTTCGGCTCATCGTCGCGGGGGCGGTGCACATCGCACCCGACGGCGTCCGCGTGAGCACACCGGACGTCGATGACGAACTGGCAGCGGTCGAGGTGTCGTCGCGCATCGCCAACGAGACGCGCCTGGTGCGCACCGTGCGCGTGGCGACGGTGCTGGTGGACCCAAGCGGGGAAGCCGTGGGCCGCGAGGAGTCGCCGCTCACGCTGCTCCCCGGTCAGACCATGGTGCTCCGCCAGCGCATGTTCGTGCGCAACCCGCGACGATGGTCCGTGGAGCAGCCCGAACTGCACACCGCGCACGTGAGCGTCACCGATGGAGCCGTCGAGCTGGACGGGCAGGCCATCGACTTCGGCATCCGCACACTGCAGGTCGATCCCCTTCGGGGACTGCGCATCAACGGCGCGACCGTGAAGCTGCGCGGTACCTGCGTGCACCATGACAACGGTCCGCTGGGCGCGGTCTCCCTCCCACGCGCCGAGGAGCGCCGCATGCAGCGCCTGAAGGATGCCGGGTTCAACGCCATCCGCACTGCGCACAACCCCGCGAGCCAGGCGCTGCTCGATGCCTGCGATCGCGTCGGCATGCTCGTGATGAACGAGGCCTTCGACATGTGGGAGCACGAGAAGAGCGAGCACGACTACGCGCGGGACTTCACCGAGTGGTGGGAGCGCGATGTCGATGCCATGGTGGACGGCTCGTTCAACCACCCCAGTGTCGTCATGTACTCGATCGGCAACGAGATCATCGAACTGGGCAGCCCCTCCGGGGCCGTGCTCAACCGGCGCATCGCCGAGAAGGTGCGCGCATGTGACCCCACGCGCCCCGTGACGAACGGGCTCAACACCTTCCTCATGGTGGACGCCGGTCCCATCATCGAGGCCGCAGGCGGCCTCAACATGGTCATGGGCGGCGATGCATCGAACATCTTCGATCGCATCGCCGCGTCACCGGAGGTGTCAGCAGCCGTCGAGGAGATCGCCACGCCGCTCGACATCACCGGCTACAACTACGCGGAGTCCCGCTACGCCATGGATGCGGTCTCGCACCCCAACCGGGTGGTGGTCGGCTCCGAGACCTTCCCCACCACCATCGCCGCCAACTGGCGTGAGGTCATGCGGCATCCGCACGTGCTCGGGGACTTCACGTGGACCGGTTGGGACTACCTTGGCGAGGCTGGCATCGGTGGCGCCGCCTACGACGAGGATGAGGGCGGTTCCCGTTCATTCGCACGGGAGTTCCCCTACCTCACGGCCTACTGCGGCGATTTCGACATCACCGGTTTCCGGCGTCCCGCGTCCTACTACCGCGAGATCGCCTACGGCCGCCGCAGCCAGCCGTACATCGCCGTGCAGCGCCCGGAGCGACATGACCACACGCGCATCACGGTGAACGCCTGGGGCTGGACCGATGCCGTCGCCAGTTGGTCGTGGTCCGGGTACGAGGGCCGTCCGATCCGGGTCGAGGTGTACGCCGACGCCGAGGAGGTCGAGTTGCTGCTCGACGGGACGGTGATCGGTCGAAGTGCCGTCGGTGCCCAGCGGGACCTCACCGCCGAGTTCGAGACGGTGTACACACCGGGCACCCTCGTCGCCATCGCCTACCGCGCGGGCGCCGAGGTAGGACGAGCCGACCTGACGACGGCGGGCACGCCGTTGTCGCTGCTCGTGACGGCGGATGCGGATGCGATCTCGGGCGACGGCCAGGACCTCGTCTACATCGACATCGCACTCACGGACATGGCGGGTGTGGTTCCGTGCCACGCCGATGTGCCGGTCACCATCGACCTGGCCGGCCCCGCGGTCCTCGCCGGCTTCTGCAGCGGCGACCCGCAGACGGTCGAGCGCTTCGACGCGAGTACGCGCACGACGTTCAACGGACGCGCGCTCGCGGTCATCCGCGCCACCGGCGACGGCGAGATCACGCTCACCGCATCGGCACCCGGCATGCGGGCACAGACGGTGACGATCAACGCGGAGTAGCGGAGGGCGCGGACCGACGCTGGCACGCGCGCGGACTGCCGGCGCCCGATCGGCTGCTCAGGCCGTGCCGTCGTTGACCGCGTACGCGAAGTCCCGCACCGTCACCCGACCGGAGAGCGCCCACATCCCGACGGTTCGGCCGGTGAAGCCACCCGCCACCTCGGTGGACAGGTAGCGACCATCGAGTCTCGCCAGTTCGATCACCGCATCTCCGTCGAGGCAGGCGAGCGATACGAAGTCCGGCTCGTTCGCCGGCCAGCCGTTCGGCCGCGCCGCCGGGACCGAGGCGCTGATGCGCAACTGCAGCGCACCGTCACCCGGGAGCAGGTGGCTGCCGAAGCGCTGCTCGAAGGGACCGACCTTGGACACCGCCGTCGCCGTGCGCCCGTGGACCTCCACGCCGTACCAGTGCCCGGCACCCAGGTAGAGGACCATGCGCGCCGCCCCTGCGGCGACGTCGACGGTGGCCGTGGCCGACCACTCGAGATCCTGCACGCGGGCCACCACGGGGCGGGCACCGGCTACCGCGTCGAGCACGAGACCAGCGCCCGACACGCTGACGCCGGCCATCGCCCCCGAGGGGGACACCCAGCGCGGTCCCAGGGGACGGGTGAAGTCCTCGACGAACGCGGTGCGCGCCGGGCGGGGTTCGGCCGCTGCCTCCATGATGCGCGGCCAGCCGTCGATCCATTCGACGGGGGCCATCATGGTCTCGCGGCCGATGAGGTGGAACTGCGGGAAGACGCCGTTCGGGCGCGTCCCGTGGTACACCGCGACCCACTGCCCGCCGGGCCCCTCGACGAGGTCGGCGTGGCCCACGCTCTGCACGGGGTGGGCGCTGCTGCGATGGGTGAGGATCGGATTGCCCTCGAAGCCCTCCCACGGCCCCTCCGGCGCTGGCCCGCGGGCGATGGACACCGAGTGACCGCGATCGGTGCCGCCCTCGGCGATCATGAGGTACCAGTACGCCCCCACGTGGAAGAGATGCGGGCCCTCGGGATTGCGCATGCCCGTGCCCTTCCACATGGCGATGGGCTCGCTGAGGAGGGCTCCGCTTGCGTCGTCGATGCGGACCTGGCTGATGCCGTGCGGGAAGCCGCACCAGGTGACGAAGCAGTGGCCCTCATCGTCCCAGGCGATGTCGGGGTCGATGCCCATCACCGGCACGCGCACCGGATCGGACCAGGGTCCTGCGGGGTCGTCCGCAGTGAAGAGGAGCTGCCCCTGCTGCACCTCGAGGATGTTCGTGGTGATGAACCAGAACCTCCCGGCGTGGAACCGGATCGTCGATCCGAAGATGCCCGACGAGTCGCCGCCGGAGACGAGGTCCGTCTGCGTCGGTCGCGAGACCACATTGCCGATGAGTTCCCAGTCGACGAGGTCGCGGCTGCGGTGCACAGGAGCGCCCGGGAAGTACTCGAAACTGCTGTTGGCGATGAAGAAGTCGTCGCCGGCCCGGCAGATCGTGGGGTCCGAGAAGAAGCCGGGGATCAAGGGTGTGGTGTTGTGGAACTCGCTCATGGCCTGGGCCCCTCCGCGTCGGTGCCGACGTTGCGTTGCACGAAGTCGATGGCCGCCTCGAAGGCGGCCTCCATGTCGACCTCCGGGTCGAGCATGGCCTGCAACTGCAGGCCATCCCAGAGGGCGATGAGCACATGCGCGTTCGTGCGGTCCGCGGACGTGATCTCGCTCCCGCCGCGCTGTGCGCACAGGAAGTCGGCGAAGCGCTCGCGCAGGCGTCGGTAGCGCTCCACGAAGTACTCGTGGGCGGGGTGGGCAGGCTCGATGGCCTCAGCGGAGAGGATGGCGAAGAGCTGCGTCATGGCCCGGTTCTCGCGGTTCTGCCGTTCCACCGACCGCGCCCAATCCGACCAATGGGCGCCCTCGAACGCGGTCACCTGCTCCTGCTCGCGCTTCTGCACCAGGGCGAGCAGGAGCGTCTCCTTGTCGGCGAAGTGATGCGACAGCCCGGCGGGCGTAAGTCCGCAGGCCGCCGCGATCTCCCGCATGGACGTGGCGCCGAACCCGTTGGCAGCGAACAGCACCGACGCGCGCTCCAGGATCTGTTCCCGGCGCGCCCGTCCCGCCGCGTTGCTGTGTACGCCGTTGGATTCCATCAAGAGCCCTCAGAGACGCGCGTCCCAGTAACCGCAGAAGGGATCGACCGGACTCACCCCGGTGAACCCGCTGCGACCGAGCAGCTTGTCGGTGACCGCGTCCAGCGAGGCCGGGCTGTAGCCGTAGGCGTTGATGAAGGTCTTGATCCGGGGCACGTCCTGCAGGTGGAAGGGGCTGGCCACCGAGACGAACACGGTCGGCAGCTCGTTGAGGAACTTCGGCGCATCGTTGGCCACGAGCGGGGACCACTGCAGGCGCACGGTCGCCGCCGAGCTCGCCGGCTCGTACTGCGCCACATAGAGCACGAGGTCGTAGTTCGCGAGCAGATCCTTGTAGCCGACGGCGTCGCGACCGGCGAACACGTCCTCCAGGCTGGGGCGCCCGCTGCGCTCGAACACCGTGATGTCGAGTCCGGCTGCGGCCAGCTGCTCACCGATGACCTGACCGCTGTTCTTGCGGTTGGGGTCCGCGGCGAGCTTGTGGTGGTTGGGGTTGGAGTCCTCCGTGTAGTACAGCAGGATGCGCTGGCCCTTGGCCGGATCCAGCGGCAGCACACCCTCCTGCTTGGCCTTGACGAGGGTGATGGCCGCATCCGCCGAAGCCCTCGCCCACGCCCGGTCCTCGTCGAGGGGCAGGGCATTGAACGCATCGACTCCGGGCACCAGTTCTTCAGGTGTGGCCCGGTGCAGGCCGAGCGAGGCCTTGAGCGCGAGGATCCGCGTCACCGCCTCGTCGACACGCGCCATGGTGAGGAGGCCGTCCTCGATGCCCTGCAGCACCGATTGCACGTCCTCCGCGTAGTCGACCGCGAAGAGCAGCACGTCGATGCCGGCAGCGACGGAGAGCGGCAGCGCCCGGCGGCGCGCCATGGGGATGGTGTAGCCGACCATGCTCAGCGCATCCGAGCAGATCACGCCGTTGAAGCCCATGCGCCCGCGCACGAGGTCGGTGAGGATCTCGGGCGCCATGGACGCCGGAAGGATGTCCTCATCGGCGATGCCGGGGCGCAGCAGCTTCGAGTACGCGGGCAGGGCGATGTGCCCGACCATGATCGATTTCGCACCAGCTGCGAATTGCTGTTGGTAGACCTTGCCGAATGACGCATCCCAGGCCGCGACGGAGAGCGTGTTGACGGTGGTGACG
>JAJXSV010000294.1 GCA_021784375.1 Actinomycetes bacterium
TGGGACGCCACGCGCAAGTGCACCGGCCGGGAGCACCACCTCATTGGCCACCACGGCTCCTGCGGCCACAAGCGCACCAGCGCCCACGGAAGCCCCCGGCAGTACCACCGATCCCGAGCCCACCAGGGCACCGTCGCCGATGTCGCAGCCCTCCATGTGCGCCAGGTGTCCCACCACGCAGTCGCTGCCGATGCGGGTGGCCCGGGCACTCGTGCAATGGATGACGGCCCCGTCCTGAATCGAGGTTCGTGCACCGACCACAATGGCATTGGCGTCCCCTCGCAGCACCGCCTGCGGCCACACGCTGGCTTCGGGGCCAATGGTCACATTGCCGATGATGACGGCGTCCGGATGGATGAAGGCGGTGGGGTCGATTCGGGGTTCAGCGTCCCCGAGGGCGTAGATCGGCATGGGAAGAATGCTGGCACATGGTGCGTTATGGCGGCATCGACGTGCGTCAGGTGGTCCGCGGTACCCGCGGGAGTCAATATGATGCGCGCCGTACGAAGGAGGGCGAATGGCTACCGATTACGACGCACCGCGCAAGACGGACGACGAACTTGCCGAGGAGAGCATCGAGGAGCTCAAGGCACGGCGAGCCGAGAAGGCTTCCGCAATGGTCGACCTCGATGAGGCCGAGCTTGCGGAAACCATCGAGTTGCCCGGTGCAGACCTGTCGGATGAAGCCTTGAGCGTCACGGTCCGGCCACGCCGCAACGACGAGTTCACCTGCTCTCGCTGCTTCCTGGTGCACCACCGCACCCAGCTGGCGAAGGAAAAGAACGGCGAACTCATCTGTAATGAGTGCGCTGCCTGATTAGGCTCCACACATGAGCCGGAAGCGCAAAGGCAAGGGCAGGCGACGTTCATTCGCGAAGATCGTGCTCCTGTGGCTGGGCCGGCGCCTGTTGGGCCGGGTGCAGAAGCGGTCCTTGCGGAGCATCACTGAACGCCCCAAGAGCAGACGTTTCCGAATTCCCGGCGCCCTGCGTCGGTCGGGCACGACGGGTGCGCCGGTGTCGGCAGGCGTTCGCGCCCGGCGATGGCTGCTGCGCAGGCGCCCGGAAGTGGTGGAGCCCGCAAACACGCCGGCCAGCTCCAGGCGCGGTGCCGTGCTCAATCGCCGGCGAGCGGGCCGGGGATTGGCGCTCGCCGTGCTCACCACTGCTGCGGTGGCCGCCGTGAAGTTCGGCGCTGAACGTGTCATCGAATCCGAACGGGAACAACATGTGGTCACCCCGGACTTCGACGTCTTCGCCGACGATGACGAGTAGTCCGCTCTACCGGGACACCCAGTACTCGCGACTGCCCAATGTGCTCGGCGCGTTCATCGTGCTCGGCACTGCGATTGCAGTGGGCGCGATCTACGGTGACGCCGTACGAGCCACGATCCTGGCAGTGGGCCTGTTGGCGCTGGCCTTGATCGCTGTTCGTACCCGACTTCATGTGATGGTGGATGCGGAGGGCCTGGCCCTGGGCCGGGCCCGCATCGATTGGCAGTGGATCGACCGGGTCGAGGTGCTGGAGGGGGCGGCAATGCGCGCCGCCTTGACAGTGGATGGGCACCCGAGGGACTACCTGCAGATTCGCGGCACGCAGGCCGGCCTGCGTGCCTGGCTGAAGGATCCGGACGACCCGCATCGACGGTGGCTGGCCTCCGTCAAGCGCCCACTGGAACTGCGCGAGACCCTTGACCGACTCGGAATTCAGGTGACGCATGCTGCCTGAGCTGCTGATTCAACGCCTTGACACTGCGCTGCCCCTACCCAACCGGGCACGACCGGGCGATGCCGGCATGGATCTGTATGCCCGTATTGACGCCGTCATAGCGCCTGGCCAGCGACTGCTCATCCCCAACGGCATAGCCATCGCACTCCCGATGGGCTATGTGGCTCTCGCAGTTCCGCGAAGTGGCTTCGCGCTGAGGCAGGGAGGCACCCTGCTGAACAGTCCGGGCGTGATTGATGCCGGCTACCGCGGGGAGGTCGCTAGCATCGTGCACAACACTGACGTGGCGCCCCTGCACATCGCACGTGGGGATCGCGTCGCGCAATTGCTGGTGCTGCAACTCCCCGAGGTGCAGGTGACTGAGGTGGAGTCGTTGCCGGGCACCCATCGCGGTGACGGTGGTTTCGGATCGACGGGAAGGAACTGAGCGTGGCCGCGTTGTTCCGCCGTCTCATCACCGGACCCGCCAGTGTCCCGCGCAGGGATGCAGAATCGGTGCGACCAGGCTGCATCGCCATCGCCGACGCACCCGTCGGGCGCGTTGTTCGGGTGTCCGGCCATATCGCATCTGTGGTGCTGCGCCCTGAAACCACAGTGCAGGCCCTGGAAGCCGAGATCGACGATGGCAGTGCGCGATTGGTAATCGTGTGGTTGGGTCGCGGCAGCATTCGCGGTATCGAGCCGGGCCGGGGGATCATCATTGAAGGCCGGGTTGTGAATGCCGATGGCCAATTGCTCATGCACACCCCCCGCTACGAACTGCTACCCCGTGGAGCTGCCGAGTGACCGTGAATCCGCGAACGCAGTTGGAACAGGCGATCGGGGGGTGGCGCGGCGCGCTGGAATCGAGCGTCCCCACACTGGCCTTCCTGCTCACCTACCAGTTCTCCGGACACCAGCTGACGCCATCCCTGCAGGCGGCGGCGGCGCTCGCCGTGCTTGCGGCCCTGTTGCGCATCCTGCGCCGGGGTTCGCTTCAGTTCATCATCAGCGGCGTCATCGGTGTGGCGGTGTCAGCTTGGCTGGTGTCCAGGACGGGTAACGCCAAGGACTATTTCGTACCCGGCCTCATCACCAACGTGCTCTGGGGATTGGCCTACCTGGTCTCCGTGCTGGTGAGGTACCCGCTCATCGGTGTGCTGGTGGGCTCGCTTGAGGGCCACCCGCTGAAGTGGATCCGTGACCTGGAGCGTCGCAAGGTGGCCTCCACCGCGACCCTGCTGTTCGCAGCACTCTTCGCGCTGCGGCTGGCCGTCGAAGTCCCGCTCTACTACGCCAACGCCATCAATGCACTGGGCGCTGCCAAGCTGATCCTGGGCTGGCCACCGTACGTGCTGGTGGTGTGGTTGGCCTACCGACTGATGCGTCCCTACTTCGGTTCAGCCTCGGCGGAAGATCTGCTGTAGCGCATCCTGTTGGTCCAGCGACGACACGAAGAGCAGTTCGTCGCCCACCTCCAATGAATCATCAGGGCTGGGCGCGATAACACGCGCCTGACGCAGGATGGCCACCAGGACGCAATCGGTGGGCAGCGGCACACCGTCCACGCGCTTGCCGATGACCGGGGAATCCGCGGCCAGCGTGATCTCGACCAGATCGGCGCTGCCCTTCCTGAAGGAGAACAGGCGCACCAACTCACCGACGGATACGGCTTCTTCCACCAGTGCCGCGACGATGCGCGGCGTCGAGACTGCGACGTCGACCCCCCAGGCCTCGTCGAACATCCATTCGTTCTTGGGGTGGTTCACCCGTGCCACGACGCGCGGTACGCCGTACTCGGTCTTGGCCAGCAGCGACACCACCAGGTTCACCTTGTCGTCGCCGGTTGCGGCGATCATGATCTGGCAGCTGCCCAGATTGGCTGATTCGAGGGCTGTGGCCTCGCACGCATCAGCAAGCAGCATGCTGGCCTCAGGCACCGACTCAGGGCGCACCTCCGCCGGGTCCCGATCGATGAGGAGCACATCGTGACCGTTGGTGA
>JAJXSV010000295.1 GCA_021784375.1 Actinomycetes bacterium
GCGCAGGAAGACATCGTTGCCTGCCGGGTCCTGTCCCAGCGGATCGCGATCGAAATCGAAGTCCATGGTTCCGGCCAGCGCGTAGGCGATAACGAGCGGTGGCGAGGCCAGGTAGTTCATCTTCACGTCGGGGTGGATGCGACCCTCGAAGTTGCGGTTGCCGGAGAGCACCGAGACCAGCGCCACGTCGTGCTCGTTCACCGCCTTGGAAATGGGCTCGGGCAACGGGCCCGAATTGCCGATGCAGGTGACGCAACCGTAACCGACGAGGTAGAAGCCCAGCTGCTCCAGGAAGGGAGTGAGGCCAGACTTGTCGTAGTAGTCGGTGACCACCTGGGAGCCCGGTGCGAGCGTCGTCTTGACCCAGGGCTTGACGCTCAGGCCCTTCTCCACGGCGTGCTTGGCGAGCAGCGCTGCCCCCAGCATGACCGAGGGGTTTGACGTGTTGGTGCAGGAGGTGATGGATGCGATGACGACATCGCCGTGCGCGACTCGCGTCTGTCGTCCGTCTTCCAGGGTCACCGGCACCGCGGCCTGCGCCGACTTCTCCCCGAGGTAGTTGGGCAGCGACTTCTCGAAAGCCTGCTTCGACTCGTCCAGAATAATGCGATCCTGTGGGCGCTTGGGGCCGGCGATGGAGGGCACCACGGTCGAGAGGTCGAGTTCGATGTACTCGCTGTAGCGGGGTTCCACGTAACTCGTGGCAGTTGTGTCATGCCACAGACCCTGGGCCTTGGCATAGGCCTCTACCAGCGCGATCTGCTCCTCGCTGCGACCGGTGAGCGCCAGATAGCGAAGCGTCTCACCGTCCATCGGGAAGATGGCTGCAGTGGAACCGTATTCAGGGCTCATGTTGCCGATGGTGGCGCGATTGGCCAGTGGCACCGAGGCCACGCCCTCGCCGTAGAACTCGACGAACTTCCCCACCACGCCATGCTTGCGCAGCATCTCGGTGATGGTGAGGACGAGGTCGGTTGCTGTTGTGCCTGCCGGCAGCGCACCTGAGAGCTTGAAACCGACAACGCGCGGGATCAGCATGGACACCGGCTGGCCCAGCATGGCGGCTTCGGCTTCGATGCCGCCGACACCCCAACCCAGCACACCCAGGCCATTGACCATGGTGGTGTGCGAATCGGTGCCTACAACGGTGTCGGGGTAGGCCTTGCCGTCACGCACCATCACAACGCGCGCGAGGTGCTCGATGTTCACCTGGTGCACGATCCCGGTGCCCGGGGGCACAACCTTGAACTCGTCGAACGCGGTCTGACCCCAGCGCAGGAACTGGTAGCGCTCCCGGTTGCGGCCGTACTCGATATCGGTGTTGCGAGCCAGTGCATCGCTGCTTCCGAAGACGTCTGCGATCACCGAATGATCGATGACCAGCTCTGCCGGCGCCAGCGGATTGATCTGGGTGGCATCGCCGCCCAGCTCCACCACGGCCTCGCGCATGGTGGCCAGATCGACAACGCAGGGCACGCCAGTGAAGTCCTGCATGATCACGCGCGCCGGGGAGAACTGGATCTCATCAGCCGGCTCGGCCGTCGCATCCCAGGCGCCCAGGCCCCGGATCTGCTCGGCCGTGACATTGGCGCCATCCTCCGTGCGCAACAGGTTTTCGAGCAGCACCTTGTGGGTGAACGGAAGCGACGCCGATCCATCCACCGCGTCGATTGCGTAGATGGTGTAGCTACTCGCCCCTACCGTGAGAGTGCGCTCCGCGCCGAAGCTGTTCTTGCTCATGGGGCTCCCTAGAGTTGAGGAACCAAAACTACCGCGCCTCAGGAGGACGGAATCAGCAGAGCGAAACTCTCGATGTGGCTGGTCTGTGGGAATGCGTCAATGGCCTGCAAGCGGCTGGGCAGATAGCCGAGATCACGCGCGAAAGCGATGTCCCGGGCCAGCGACGCGGGGTCGCAGGAAACGTAGAGCAGGGCCCGGGGTCGAAGTCGGAGCACCTCCGCCATGACCTCCTTGCCGGCACCGGCGCGCGGCGGATCGACGATGACGAGGTCCACACGGGAAAGCATGCGTTCACGGAGCCAGCGGTCGACGCGCTCCACGATCACCTCCGCGTTGGCGAAGCGGCGGAGATTGCGCCGTGCCAAACGGCCCGCCCGGCGGTCCGACTCCACCACCATGAGTCGTCCTCCGGCACCGACATGCTCGGCTAGGGCACAGGCGAAGAGACCCACTCCCCCGTAGAGATCGAGCAGGAACTCGCCAGGCCGCGGCTGCAGCATGGCGTGTGCCAGTTCAGTGAAGGCCTTGGCCGCGTTGCGGTGTACCTGCCAGAAGCCGTCTGCAGCAACTTCGTAAGTGAGGTCACCGACCTGCTCGTGCACCGTGGGTGCATCGGCGGCATCCGGCGCGACCGTCACCCCGTCCCTGGAGGCGGCCAGTCGTATGGTTGCGCCGGCGCGCCAAGGCTGGTGCCATGCCTCGCTCTCATTGATGGCATTAACTGCAAGCGGGCATTGCTGCAGGGCGATGATGTCATGCGAGCGCGCTGCACGCAGGCCCAGACGGCCGCGAGCATCGGCGACGAAGTCCATACGCGTGCGATAGCCGAATCCGTCGCGGTCATCACCGCAAGCCTGCACAACGACGTCCGCCAGCAACGGATCCTGCGGGTCGAGATGTCCGATGCGCAGCATCTGCTCGCGGATGATCTCCGCCTTCATGGCACGCTGCCGCACCAGCGTCACGTGCTGCCAATCGCAGCCCCCGCACTTTCCCGGCCCGGCATGCGGACAGGCGGGCCGTATCCGATCGGGCGAAGGCAACAGCACTTCGCGCACGTCTCCACGCACGAAGCGATTCCCCGAGCCGATTTCGGTGATCTCGACGCGTGCGCGCTCCCCGGGAACTCCGTGGCGCGCGAAAACCACCTGGCCACCCGTGTCACTCGTCCACTCCCAGCATCTTGGCCACGGCACGTTCTTCGGTGGCGGCATCCGGATGTCCGCGTCGCACCGAGCCCGCCGAGTCCACCTCGGGTCGGTGCAACATGTGCTCGAGCGACGACAACTGCCAGGGAACACTCACAATGGTGACGTTCGGTGAATACAGCAATCGGGCGCGCAAGCGAATGGCCGACTGGTTGTGCAGGATCTGCTCCCACCAGTGTCCGACCACATACTGCGGGATGTACACCGCCACCAGATCGCGAGGACTCTCCCGGCGCACCGAGCGCACGTAATCGATGATGGGTCTCGTGATCTCACGGTACGGGCTGGCCAGGACACGCAACGGGATCTGCATGTCGCGCCGACTCCAGTCCTCGATGAGGGCGTGTGCGGCATCATCATCGATCGCCACCGTCACGGCTTCCAGCGAGGACGGGCGGGACGCGCGCGCGTAGGCGACCGCCCGCAAGGTGGCCTTGTGCACGCGCGACACCAGCACGATGGCATGTACGCGACTGGGCAGGGTTGCGCGCTCGTCAGGCTCGGCCTCGATCTCGCGCGCCACCTTGTCGTAGTGGCCGCGGATCCCACGCATTCCCGCATAGAGGATGGGCATCGCAATCACGACCAGATAGGCGCCATGCGTGAACTTGGTGAGCAGCACGACGATCAGCACCAGTCCGGTGGATACGAAACCGATGGCGTTGATGACGCGGCTGCGCACCATACGACGTCGTGCCTTGGCATCCGTCTCCGTCGTCAGCAGACGGGTCCAGTGGCGGA
>JAJXSV010000296.1 GCA_021784375.1 Actinomycetes bacterium
CCCAGAACGCCGTCGAGCAGCGCGCGCACGGCGACGGAGTCCGGGTCGGTGGCCGCATCCACGCGTCCCAGGGCCATGGAGAACCCGCGTTCCGGGCCGCCCAGGCGCCACTCGTCGGCGCGCTGCACCAATTCCGTGACGCCGGCCGCATCGAGGTCGCGCAGTCGCGAGACCTGCACCTGGTAGCCGGCGCGTTCCGCCCGGGTCACCGCATGTCGGACGTTCCGCATGCGTCGGCCCTCGAGCGAGAACTCGCCCTGTTCCAGCACGGCCTCGTCGCCGAACTCCAGTGCCGTCATCCCTCCGACGCGGATCCATTGCTGCGCCCCCTGTTGGCTCGCCGCCACCACGGCCGGAGTCCAGGCGTGCTGCCGCGCGAGGTCGAGGAAGGCGGTGATGGCGTCCGGCCACTGTGAGGGGGGCCCGATGGGATCGCCCGCCGCCAGTGCGGTCCCGGACACGACGCGGTAGGAGACCAGGGCCTGGCGATTCGGGGAGGCCACGATGGACCGATCCTGCCGTGCCGCGAAGTAGGCGAGGGAGTCGGTGCTGCCGTACTTGGCGAGGAGCGAGCGCAGGAGCGCCTCCTCGTCGTCGCTGCGGCGCGGGCCGACGGGTGAGCTGCGCAGGTAGAGGAAGCCGGTGACCACCGCCGTGAGCATGCCCAGGCTGAGGAGCATGAAGTAGACGACGTCCTCGTACCGGCCCTCGGGCGCGGTGAGGACGGACGGGATGCCGACCAGTCCCTGCACGGTGGCGACCGCACGGATCCGCACCGATGCCGAGATGTTCGAGAAGTCGTCGAGCAGCGAGATGGCGAGGAATCCGATGAAGAAGCTGGCCGCCAGCAAGGTGGCGCCGATGGCCAACGCCTGTTGCCGGGTGCCCGGGTCGGGGACGGCGAGGAACTGGTCCTTGAGGCGGAACATGAAGATGGCGAGCACCACCGAAAGCGTGGTGGCGATGCGGTGCTGCTGCGCGGATTGGAGCACGGCCTCGATGACGAGCAGGACCATCGCCAGCAGCCAGGCCTGGCGCTTGCCGCGGGAGAGGCTGCGCGCGAAGCCGAAGAGCAGGACGCCGAGGGCCACGCTGATGCCGGGGACGGCGGTGGCGATCCCTGGGAGGACACCCACCAAGGGGTCCAGTCGCTGCATGAGTCCGGCGCGATGGACGGCGACCAGGTCGTACAGCGAGACGAAGGTGGCGAAGACGGCCACACGCCGCGGTCCGCGGAGGGCACGGGGATCCGGTGGGCGGTTCGTCCGCTCCCTGCTCCCGCGACCGCCGCCGGGGCCCTCGGGCGCACGTGGGGGTCGATCGGGTGCAGCCGCAGCCGCAGGCACCGAAATGCTCATTGCTCCTCATCTCGGATGATGTGGTGATTATCCAGCATCGCCGGGCCCCTGGCAGGTCACGGGTCCCCCGCGCGTCAACTCCCCGTAACCTGCAGGTGTCATCATGGTGCGGTGACGGACATCGGAACCACCGCACCCGCTTCGGTGGAGGAGTTCGTCTGGCGCACCCTCTTCAGCTCCATCGACGTCATCGCCCAGCACGAGAGCATCGGCCAGGACAGCATGGACCCCGAGGCCCTGCACCAGTTCCGGGTGTCGATCCGCCGACTGCGCTCCAATCTCCGCTCCCTGCGACGCGTGCTCAACGCCGCGGCCGCCACGGACCTGCGGAACCGCCTGGCCGAACTCGACGAGTTGGTCCGGCCCGTGCGGGACGGCGAGGTCATCGTCGAGCGCCTGAGCCGGACCGCGGGGGAGGTGAGCAACCCCATCGACGCCGACGTCGTCGAGTGGATCCACCAGCGCCTGAGCGATGAGACGGAGCGGGCGCGCACCATCCTGCTCGAGGCCTTCCGGGGACCGGTGTTCGCCCACTTGGTGCAGGACCTCCAGGAGCTGCGCTCCAGCCGATTGGTCATGCCACCGGCCGGGGAGCTGGAGGCGGTCCTGCAGGAGCTCAACGAGCGCGCCTGGGGCAAGGTGGCACGGCTGGCCCGGAGCCTTCCGGAGGCGGCCGCCGACCAGGACCTGCACCGCCTGCGCATCCTGGCCAAGCGCAGCCGCTACCTGAGCGAGGCAAGCAGCCCGGTACTGGGGAAGCCGGCCGAGCAGCGAGCCAAGGCGGCGCAGAGCATCCAGACCCTGCTCGGCGAGCACCAGGATTCGGTGGTGCTCTCCGCGGTCCTCGCCGAGTTGCCACGGCCGACGGCTGCGCATGGCATCGCCACGGACGGGCTGCTGGCGGCCGAGACCGATGCCCGTGTGCGGTTGCGCAAGCAATGGCACCGGCTCTGGCGCCGCATCGACCGACGGGTGCACTGAGCGCGGCGACGTCGGGAGCCCCTACCATTCCGCCGTGAAGCGTGCGAGGCGAACGGCTGGACTGCTGGGACTGATCGCGATGACCGCGGTCCTGTTCGCCGTGTCCGCATCGCCTGCGTCAGCGCAGGTCGGCGCCACACGCGCACAGCACCAGCATGCGGGGGCCGGAACATCGCGATTCCACGTGCCCGTCCTCGAGTACCACCGCTTCATCCCCAGTGACCTGGCATCCCCGCGCGTCCTGCGCTTCGACGTCCCGCCGTCGCTGTTCGACGCCCAGTTGACCGCGCTCCAGGCCGCGGGCTGGCACACCATCACCGCCGCCCAGCTGGCGCAGGACCTGGCCTCGGGAACCAGGCCGGATCCCAAGACCTTCATCATCACCATCGACGACGGCCACGAGGACGGCTACACGGCCGCACTGCCCATCCTGCGGGCCCATGGCATGGTCGCCACCTACTACGTGATCGCCGGTCGCATCGACGAGCGTCACCCGACCGATCCCTCCCTGTCCTCCGAGCAGGTGCTGGCGCTCGTGCAGGCGGGCATGGAGATCGGCAACCACACCTACAGCCACGTGCGGCTGGCCGCTCTCACCGCCGCCGAGCAGGAGCAGGAGATCGCCTCCGCGTCCGCGCGCCTGGCCGCCATCACGGGCCAGGTGCCCACGACCATGGCCTACCCCTTCGGCAGCTTCGACGGCGTCACGGAGCGGGCCGCGCATGCAGCGGGCATCCAACTTGCGTTCGACAGCAGTTTCGGTGCGCACGAGTCCGCCTCGGGCCGCCTGCGCTCGCCCCGACTCCATGTCGGCGTGGAGGACACGCCGGCGATGCTGTTGGCGCGCTTGAGCGCCTTCGCGCACTGAGCGATGCCTGGAGGCACGTTCGCCGGTTGGGACCAGCGTGTCGCCTGAACGCAGCGGACATGTCCCCCGTACCCTGCACATGAGCGCAGCAGGGGAGGGAGCCCGAGGTGTACGAAGGCGTGGACGTCCCCCGGCGCACGCCTGCCTGGTTGGCCTTCGTCGCTCGTCACATGGGCTATCGCCTGACGCCGGTTCAGGCGCAGCAGCCGCGCGCCGATGAGCTCACCGGCCTGAGCGCGCGCGACCAGTTGCTGCAGCGGCTGGAACAACTCCTGGCGGAACGCGCCCGCGTCGGCCCCTATGCCCTGCCCGCGGGTGTGGCGGTGCTGCGCATCGACATCGACGACCTGGAGCGCGTGAACGAGGCGCTCTCGCACGCGGCCGGTGACATCGTCATCGTCGCCCTCGCGCAGCGCATCGCGACCATCGTCGGTGACCCCAGGAATGTGTCCCGCATCGCCGGCGCCGCCTTCGCC